>PCYG01000038.1:0-2014 GCA_002763025.1 Candidatus Woesearchaeota archaeon CG10_big_fil_rev_8_21_14_0_10_32_24
TGAAAACTGTATGCCCTTCTGTAGATTGACCAAAGTCAATGTAATTGTAAACTACTGCTAAACCTACAAATTGTGCCAATAAAAAGGTAAATAGAAGAATAAAAGTTACTTTATAGGAATGTTTCATATTTTGAGGAATATGTGATAGTTTATATAATTTAACAACAATATTTATAAATGGGTTGCGTTTCCAAGTTTATTATGGAAGCAATAGTTATGCATTTTAGACAAGGACGACATCATGTCAATTCACATCAGATGATTCTTAAAGTCGCTGATACAGCCGAAGAAGCTGAGAAATCTATTGGTAAAACAGTAACATGGACCTCTCCTGCTGGAAAAGAAATCAAAGGAAAAATTTCTGCAATTCATGGACATAATGGAAATGTACGTGTAATTTTCGCAGAATCTGGTTTACCTGGACAAGCTCTTGGTCAGAAAGTAGTTCTCAATTAAATCTTTTTTTTAATATTTATAAGTTATGATCATTGATAAGAATTAAATTAAGGTCTTCTAGCTCTAAGCTGAGAAGCATAACTTTCCATCTCGTCTTCATATGTTTCTATGAATTTATTGAGATCATTGAAAATGCTTCCTAAAACATAGATAATCCCAGAATTACCTTCTAATTTAGTTTTAATATCATTTATTTTGGTATCATAATTTGAATCATCATGTTTCTTAGGTACTTCTATTCCATTAGCTAAATTATATGCAACAGCCGCATCATTGGTCATTTCTTTTGCAATATTTGCATAATGGCCTTCTTCTTCACGATCCATTCTACGTAAATCGCGCACAAGATGATGAAGATGCGATTTTAAATCGGAAAGGCGTTCTTTAATTTTATGTAAATTTGAGGAACTAGCCTCTTTGCCACATAATTCTAATAAATCTTCTGCTTCATGAATTGAATCAACAAGTAATTTTTTAGGATAATTCACTTTCTTCTTTCGTGTGCTTTTAGAGACCATTCCTTTGATGTTTTTAATCGCGGCACTTCTAGATTTCCCCTCTTCATTAATTTCTTCCTGAGATTGATATAAAAGGGTTTTAACACCATAATACACCATAAGGACGAATACTACTAAGATTGACCAGTCAAGGAATTCGGCTACTGCAGGTAATACTGTTGATGGCATTAGTTAAGCACCCCCGTTACATGATATTTCATTGCATTTAGAACCCATAAGAGAATTGCACATGCAATAAACTTTACAAAAAAATATGCACGTTCATCTTCAGGACTATCTGCTCTTATTGTAATTAATAAATATAAAAACCCAATTACTGACCCCCCAATTAAAGCAAGACCAACAAATGTTCCAAATCCTGATCCTATAGCTAATAATACTTGTGCAGGTAAGAAAATTGCTGTAATAATTGCGATAATTGCACCAACTGTCATTGATTGTGATCGTGATAAAAAGTTTAGTGCATTTCCACCAGCTGGTTGTGTTGATCCTCCGGTACCACCAAATGCTGAAAGAACACCAAAAATAATTGTAAAGACTAAAAGGCCAATTAAGATTCTTGTTAATGCCACAACCGCATTGCCGTCGCTCACACCTAGTAATCCTAAGTTCCCTACGTTTCTAAGAACTGACCACCATACATTGTTTAACGTCTGCATGATATCTGCGTGTACATAAGGAATAGAGAGAATAAACGAACTGAATAACATCAACCATCTCTTTTGCATAGAGGAAAGAAAGAAATGAGAGTTTATAAGTCTTTGGGAAATTGAAAGGAGAGAAAAGGGAGATATAAAGATTGATTCAATAAAATAAGAAATTTAATCTTTCTTAAGAATTAATCAAAAACCCAATCACAGCAAGCTGTGGGGTATGAAATAATTGAGTTTTTGGTGTTTCTTTTTGGGTATTGAAGTCGCAGCAAGCTGCGGGGTATGTACCCAACAGAAACAATAAAAAATCCCAATCGCAGCAGAGCTACGGGGTATTAAATTAGTTGAGATTTTTAGTCCTTACTGGGTTTTATTGATAATCACAGC
>PCYG01000038.1:2029-3615 GCA_002763025.1 Candidatus Woesearchaeota archaeon CG10_big_fil_rev_8_21_14_0_10_32_24
AAAAAATAAATAAAAAATTATTTGTAATATTCACGTGTTTTTGCAAGTAAACCTTGCATTTCTTTTTTAACTGCAGTTTGTTTTGCAAAAGCTGTTTTTAACAGAAATGCATCATTTTTAAATCCTTTAATTAAATTTGTCACATGAGTTTGATTGAATCTTGTAGGAGAAGATTTTCCACCGGCCGGATTAATCTTAAATTTACCGCCGGCCGTAAAATTAGTTTGTTTTAATTTTGAAAGTGCTGTCCAATCCCCTGTTTTTAAAAGTGTTTGAAGAACGGCTTCAGACTTTTTAACTTCAACTGCAGTTTCTTCATGTAATTTCATTATGGTATTTTCAAGAGCACGAATTTCTTCAACATCTCCTTTATTGAATTTCTCTAAGTCGTCAAGAACATGATTTAATTTTGCATCATTTCTCCATGTATCTCTTTTTAATGTTCTAAAATATCTTTCTGCAGCATGCATTTCAGAACCTGCATTTTTTACTTGTCCACGTAATTTTACTAAACCATTATGATCAGGAATTTCTTTATTAACATCCCAAGATTCTAATGTTACTACAACAGAATCTACGTAACCTACAGTTCCTTCCAATAATTTTTCTTCTTTTTCTTCTGCAAGGTATTCATTAACCATTTTAGTTCTATCAAGACGTTTTCCTTCTTTGTTAAATGCACCCCACGTCATCAATTTATTTTTCTCAAAATCAAAGGTGGTGTCTTTTTTACCAGAAAAGGTCATGAAAAGTTCCCAAAGAATAAGGATTGTAACAATTGCGATACCCCAATCTATTACATCTAAAATTGTTTCCGCTAATTGTGTCATTGCTTGTATTGGCATTTTTTATCTCTATTTTTTATTTTATTTTTTATTTTATGGGAAGTTTATTGTCATTGGAACTAATGCTAATAATCCACTTGCATGTTGTTTTACTGAAATTAATATGAATAATAATACTACTAATACTGCTAATCGTAATAATCTATAACCTAAACTTGTTATGGGAATGTTAATATATAATGCACCGATTCCAACAATTACAGATCCTAATAATATAAAGGCAACTAATGTTCCATATGCTGCACCAATTCCTGCTAAAACATTTCCAGGAATGAATATCACCGAAATTAAGGATAAAATTAATGTGATCACAATTCGTGAATTGCGCCCAAGGAATCCTAAGAATCGGCTACCTTCAAACATTAATGCAAATACTAAAATGAATACCGCAATACGCATGAAACCAACCATTGGACCTTCAACTGAATATCCTAAAAATCCTAAAGTACCAAACCATAAAACTTTATTCCAAATATCAATCCCAGAAACTGGTGTAGAGGTAGAAGTACATGCTACTAACAAACTTGTTAGCCCTGCTAATACACCAATCCCACTCTTTTTCAAATTCATCTTTGAAGAAGTAAATTTTTGGGGTTTTTAAATCTTCGCTTTTTCCGTCAGGACATACAAATATAAACTGAGATCTGATGAACAATACACAAAAGAAATTAAAATATACTCAACGCTAAATGAAATTTGGAACTTAATTCATTTAGCGTTTGTATATACCAACGAAAAGTT
>PCYG01000038.1:3648-11302 GCA_002763025.1 Candidatus Woesearchaeota archaeon CG10_big_fil_rev_8_21_14_0_10_32_24
TCAATCCCACCCAAAATCTAAGAACTAAATCCAATAAACTATACTGAAACGCATCAGGAATTTGTAACTCATTAATACGTTTCATATAGACTAGTCCGTAAAAGTTACAGATTTCACTTACGGACTAGTATATATCAGAAACAACAATAACTAACGTTCTAAGCTTTGCATAGTAAACTTTATAAATAGACCTCGTTCTCAAGCTGATATGACACAGATTTTAGCTGTAAACCCTAATGAACTTGTAGACAAAGCTGCTGAAGAATTAAAGAAACAAACTTTAGTAGAACCTACAGAATGGGCAAAGTTTGTAAAAACAGGACATCATAAGGACCGAAGACCAGATTCTCAAGACTGGTGGTATAATAGATCAGCTGCAATCCTACGAAGTATTGCAAAATTAGGTCCAGTTGGAACACAAAAATTACGTACAAAATATGGTGGAAAGAAGAATAGAGGTCATAAACCTGATCGGTTTTACCCTGCATCTGGTTCTGTTATTAGAAAAATATTACAACAATTAGAAAAATCTGAATTAATCCGTCAAACTGAAAAGGGTGTCCACAAGGGAAGAGTATTAACACCTAAAGGCACATCATTCTTAGATAAAATTGCAATGCAAATCTTAAAAGAATCACGAAAACAATAAAATGGCTACAAACAAACATCCTGCTAAAAAGAAACGTTTAATCAAAAAAGGAAACCAAACTAAATGGGCACCTTTTTGGACAGTTTTCAAAATTTATGGTAAAGGAAGACGAGTTCATCCTTCTAGACATACAGAAATTAAAAGAAGCTGGCGTAGAGGAAGTACAAAAGTATAATGGCAAAAACAACTCCAAAAATTATTGAACGTGTATATAATGTACCTTTACGAAAGGAATTTATGAAAGTTGCGAGATGGAAAAAAACAAAAAAAGCAGTTACAGCATTACAACAATTCTTAGCAAAACACATGAAAACAAAAAATGTTAAATTAAGTAAAGAACTTAATGAACATGTATGGAAACATGGTATTAAAAATCCTCCCCATCACGTTAAAGTTACAGTTTCAAAAGATGAGAATGGTGTAGCGCATGCAGAATTATTTGGTGAAACAGTTGTAGCAACTCCTAAAAAGAAAGCTAAAAAAGAAACACCAAAAGCAGAAAAGAAAGCTGATGTGAAAGAAGAAGCTACAACAGAAGAACCAAAAGCAGAAAGTAAAAGTGAGCCTTCTGTTAAAAAATCTGCATAATTCTTACAAACCTTTTTTAATATAATCCTTTTCTAAACATATTATGATACAACGCCAAATATTTATCAAAAAAGAAGTAGAACCAGAATTTGGTAAAACGCCAGAAGAACGTTCTACAGAAGAACTTCTAAATTACGGCATTGTTAATGTTAACAAACCCAAAGGACCTACAAGTCATCAAACATCTGATTTTGTAAAAAAAATATTACATGTCAATAAGGCTGGCCATTCAGGCACATTAGATCCTGGTGTTACAGGCGTGCAACCCATTGCATTTGGGAAAGCAACACGTATTGTTCAATTCTTATTGACAGCACCAAAGGAATATGTCTGTGTGATGCATTTGCATAAACCAGTTGAAGAAACAAAGTTACGTGAAACAATCCATTTGTTTGAGGGAAAAATTAGACAACTTCCTCCTGTTAAATCCGCAATTAAACGAGAAGAACGTACTCGAGAGATTTATGAATTTGAAGTTCTTGAAATTGAAGGACAAGATATCTTATTTCGCGTGTTATGTCAAGCAGGTACGTACATTCGAAAATTATGCCATGACCTAGGAAAAGCACTAGAAGTAGGTGCACATATGGCAGAATTACGACGAACACAGGCAGGCCCATTCAGAGAAGAACATCATCTTGTAACATTAAATGATTTAACCGATGCAATGTATTATTACACCGAAGAAAAAAATGACAAATATTTACGATATTGTCTGCAACCAATTGAAAATGCAATCGTCCATTTGCCAAAATGTTGGATTTTTGATAATACAATCCTAAGTTTAACAAATGGGAGAGACCTTGCAGTTCCTGGTATTAGTAAATTGGAGAATTTCAAAAAAGGGGAAATTGTTGCAGTCGTTACATTAAAAGGAGAATTAGTTGCAGTCGGTGAAGCTCAAATGTCAGCCGTTGCAATTAATACACAGAATAAAGGAATTGCAATAAAAATAAGTAAAGTGTTTATGCAGCTTTAGGCTGTGCTTTTGCACCTTTTTGTTCTGCAATCTCTTCATTTATGAGAAGTTGATCATACATTTTATCGAGTTTATCTTTTTCAGCAAACCTGTGAAATTGAGTTTTGTTTAAAGCTTCAGCTTGAACTTCTTCTTTTTCCATCATCTCTACAAAAACATCTAACTCTTTAAGATAAGCATTCGTCCTTGCAATAAATGCTTGAATCTCATGGGTGATATCAAGAACTACTTTCCAATTCTCAAATTTGTGTTTTAATGTTTCATCTATTTTTTTAGCTAGTTGCAAAAGTTGATTTATTTTTTTTGGCTCATTTTTCCACGTGTTAATTATCCAATCAACAAGCTTTTCAGACTCACCGATCCCTGTGAGAATTTCCGCATTAATTTTTTGGTGCTGAACGATAATTGCTAATTTTTTCTCTTGGTCAAGTAGGCCACCTTGTTTTTTTGATTTGTTAAGAAGACGAATATCACGAGTCATGATTTTATTTTCTTGCTGAATCTGTTTACGCATCTTTGATGCTACTTTTTTAACTTCAGCCAATTCTTTAAGTCCTTCGTTGATCTCATGATAACTATAAGTCCATTGTTTTACTAAAGTATTAAAATCATTCAATATTAATTTTAAATCGGCAGAAGCATTTACTAATAATTCTGGATTTTGGTCATCAAGAGATTTTTGAATTAATGCCCCAAATTCTTCAGATTCGCGTTTAACGCGTGCTTCAATGATGCGCAATTCATCATCACTCTTGCCTAATTTTTGTATTATTTTTGCTTCTTTTCGTGTATCAATTTCTTCATTCAAAACACTCCTTTGTTCTCGCTTAGAAATCAATTCTTCTTTATGATGGAGAACTGCATTTTTATGTAAAGAACCAACCAGAAATTTAATAAATTTAATGACAACACCTAATACCATACCAAGAATAAATAAATAGAATTATATAAACCTTACTTCAGTTCAATAACCATCCCATCCCATCCGGGATTAATTACTTTTGTAGAATCAATTTTATCTACAAACCCAACAGTTTCATGTAAATGACCGGAAATAGCTAATTTGGGGTGAATACGTTCAATGAATTTTCTATAATCTTTATTGCCAACATGGCCTTGTTTTAATTTATCTAATTTGGTATTAAAAGGGGGGCCGTGTGTTAATAACACTATTTTTTTCCCATTGTACTTCCCATACCAATCTCGAGCTATTTTCCTAAATTCCGCATCTTCAGATGCAAAACCACCACCACCATAACCCAAAAAAATATAATCTTCAATCTTAACAGCTCTTTTGTGAAGATTAAAACAATGTTCAAATTCTCCTGCAAATAGTTCCATTGCATCTGAACCTTCTTCATGATTTCCGGGAATTGCAAAAAACTTTTTTCCCGTCTTATTCATCGTTTCAAAAACATTTCTAAGACCACGACCAAAATTTGAAATATCTCCTGTAGCAACCACAAAATCAATGTCATCTTGAGAAGCACGTTTTGCTAACTCTTTCAAACCTTTTTTATCTTCGTGCAAATCTGTAAATACTAAAAATTTCATATTTATCTAAAATAGAAACAATAAGAATAAAAAGATTGTGGATTTAAAGAAGGTTTTACTCGGCACAGTCTTACCTTCTAGTGGTTTTTCAAAAAATATCTAGATTTGTTCGGAAAATTTAGAAAAAAAACAGAAAACCACTAGATTTTGAGACAGTGCCGGATTTAAAGAAGGTTTTACTCTTCTTTTTCTTCCACTTCTTCAGATTCCACTTCATTCTTTTCTTCCTCAGGTAGAGTTTCTTCTGATTCTGTAGTTTCTTCTAAACTTGCTTCTGCTTGAACTATTTCTTCTGTTTCAGATTTTTTTCCTTTTTCCTTTTTTAATTGTACAACCCTAATGGTAACACCTTTCAAAGGATGGATTTTTGATAATACTCTTTTTAGAGAACTTAATAATTTTCCACTAACTAAATTTCCCATAAATGCATCAAAATCTGCTCTTGCTAATTCAACTATGAGAAGTTCTTGCAATTTTAATCGTAAACTAGAACCTGTTGATCTTTGTATTTTGTTTAATGTAACACATAACGTTTTAATGATAACTTCTTTCCCATCTTTTGTTTTTAATGTGAATACATCATCTAATTTATTTGTGTTTTTACGTACAACTCTTTTAATATGAGAAGGACTAACGTTGTAACCGGTTGTTTTTGTTCGTAATAATGCACCATCGACTTTTATAATTTCAAAACCAACTTGCGCATTTTGATCACGTGGACTTCCAGTTAAATCGCGTAAATTTACACTTAATGTTCTGCCAAGACCTTTGTCTGCAACGGTCAAATATGATTCTCCAATTTCTTTCTGTCCGAAGAGTTTTGGTGCAATAACTTTAAACCAAATTTTCTTTTTTATCTTAATTCTACTGACATTTTTCTTATCTTTTTTTGCCATTTTATGTGATTCCCTTCCGGATTAATATTTTAGATACCTGATTTACATTTAGGAGGATGGTTTGTTTATAAAGGTTTGGGGAAAATTGAGTTATATTGTTAAAAATAAAAAAATCAATATCCTTACAATATTAAAATTAATTAATAATTAAAATTAATAAAAAAACGATAATAAATAATCCCCATTGGGGGGCAAAAATTAGATTATTTTCTTGTGAAATAAGGGATAATTATCCCAAAACAAGCAAAGGAGGTAAAAAGAAGGGGTATAACAAAATAGAAAGGTATTTAAACAACTGATTACTCCAACTAATTATGATTGGCCCAGAATTAGAACTTCTTGTACTCGATGAAAATTATCAGGAATCCCATCGTGCTGATGAAATAATTCAAAATTGTCAAAATGAGGGATTAAAAGTAGTCACAGAATGTTCTAAATCCATAGTAGAAATTAATTTTAAACCAGGCGAACCTAAAGAAACATTGGATGAAATGGCAAGAACACTCTCTAGAGTAAATGATATTGCAAGAGAAAGTGGATTACGAGTATTACCAATAGAAATGCCACTTAACTATAATTTTGTTCCAATTATACGACAATCACCGAGATATGATGCAAAGAAAAAATTATTAGGGGAAGATAGGTTCACGATTTCAGGAAAAGTGATGGGATTCCATTCACATTACGATTTAAATCCAAATGATAATATCAAAATTGAACAAATTAATTTTTTAACATTAGTAGACCCTTTTGCAATTGCAATCAGTGCATGTTCTCCCTATAAAACTTCCGGAGGCGAATCATTTGATAGTTGGCGAACGCATTCTTACAGATACATCGTCCATGAAGAATTTCCATTCCAAGGTGATTTACAAAAATTTCACCAGTCTTATGATAGTTACTTGAGGGAATTAGAAACTGAATATGTAAGATTTGTCGAATTCAGTAAGACAAAAGGGACTAATTTCGAAGATCATTCAACACCCTTTAATTCTATTTGGGGACCTGTAAGGATAAATCTTGATTATTCAACAGGAGAATTGAGAAGTATGGGATCTAATCCTAACATTAAATTACTTTGGGAAGCTGCAACTTTAATTTATGGGGGATTACATTTAATTGAATCAGGCCATGCAAGAGATAATTCTTCGTTAATAAAATATTTATTAAACACAAATAATCCTAAAGATTCTTTTGAAATGATCCAATCATTAAGTGTTGATGCTGCACGATATGGATTCTCTTCAGAAGCAGTAACAAACTTTTGTACAAAAGTAGTAGATTTTTGTAAAATTGGATTAACTGATGAAGAAAATGGTTTAATTAGTGAAGTTGAAAATGCGATTTACAACAGAAGAAATATGGCAAACACAATTTCAGGAATGAAAGGTAATCCTCAATCAAAATACCAACAATTAATACAGATTTATGAAAGCACATTGGCAGACATAAGTCGACAATATAAATAAAATGAGTCTTCAAAATTATTTTCGAGAACATGATGCAGTATTAGACCCTTTAGGTGCTAGAGTTGCCGCAATTCCCCTTGACCCATTTATTTATAATCAAAAATTGGTTGATGAAATAAATTATTTTGCAAAGGCATATTTTCAATTAGTAGAATTTGTGACTCAAAATTACGACCAATTTCGTGACATTTTACGTTATGAAGATAATCTTGATAAATTATTATTGGATTGTCCAGATTACCCAAACAATGTAGTACTAGCACGATCGGACATCTTTCTTTCTAAAAAAGGAATTAAAATGGTAGAAACAAACTGTGATTCCCCGGGAGGCAATGAAGAAAGTTACCATTTAGAAAAAATATTTGCAACATATTTTCCTAATGCAATTAATGGTGCCAAAACGGAACATAGAATTGACAACGCATTAGAAGCACTCATGATTTCATATCAACAACAAAAACAGCAAAAGGGATTAACAGATATTAAAGACAAACCGAGAATTGCATTAATAGAATGGGAAGAAGATATCAAAAGAATTAAAGGAGAGCTAGATGTATTTATCAACGAAGCAAGAAAAAGAGGATATGATTGTGACCTCATTACCCCACAAAGTATTGAGTTTAGAAATAATGAAGCTTATAATGATAATAGGCCTATTGATTTAATTTACAGACGAATAGTCCTTCAAAGTTTGCCAAGTCATATGCCGGATGGTTATGATTTTGCACGAAGATTAAATGATTGTAAAACAGCAGTTGTGAACCCTTTAAGTTCAAAAAAAGGAAGTTCTAAACAAATCATGGTTTTGTTAACAGATGAAATCTTCCAGGATAGATTTCCCGATGATTTAAGTGAAAGTTTAGATATTGTAAGAAAAGTAATCCCCAAAACAAAATCTTTAAAATTTTTAGGAGAACAAAGTGAATTTTTAAAAGAGGTTCAAAGGAATAGAACAGAATATGTTCTTAAAGAAGCGAACTCTTATTCTAGTATGGGTGTATTTATAGGTGCAGATTTAACACAGGATGAATGGGATTTTAGAATGAAACAATCTTTAGGAAAAGATTTCGTAGTACAAGAAAAAATCGATCTTCCTTCAATGAGAATAAATATGTATGACCAAAGAAACCACCGACAGATTTCGGAAGATTTAATATATAATATTAATCCCTATATTTTTTTAGGTAAGTTTGCTGGATTTTATTTTAGAGCCTCACAAGATAATTTAACTTCATTCAAAAGAGGACTCAAAGCGACAGTGTTACCTTGTTTTCAACAGAATTGAAACACAAATAAAATAAAATAAAAAAGATTACATTTTTAGAATATTAAAAATTTCAATAGAAATTTGCGTGCCAATTAAAAAAAATTGATATAAAAAATGATTAGTTTAAACATTCCACGGATCAAACAAACTGACAAAGCTTGTGGTCCAACAGCACTTCTTCAAGTTTTAAAATATTATGGATTTCAAAAAACATTAAATGAATTAATACCTGAATTAAAAATTCCTGAAGAA
>PCYG01000015.1 GCA_002763025.1 Candidatus Woesearchaeota archaeon CG10_big_fil_rev_8_21_14_0_10_32_24
TTCCAGGATTTGATTAATTTTCCATCTTCAATAATTTTAATTTCACTGAATTCTTCAGGATCTCCAGCAGTGAGATAAGTAAGTAATAAATCAGCAGTTTTACCAACTTTATTTCCTGCCAACGATTCTAAAGTAATGTGATATTCATCTGAATTAAATTCTGCAATCGTTTTGTGGGGTAAATTATTACAATCTGTTGTAATCCCAAAAGTTCCAAGTGCTGCTAGAACAATACCAGCTATGGATTTTTTAATTGTGTTATTACGTTTTTTCTTTCTCACTATTTCTGCAGTTAAAAGTTCTTCTTTTTTTTTCTCTTTTTCTTTTTCTTCTTCTTCTTCTTTTTGTTTTTGTAGGGAATTAGTAATTGTGGTTTCTAATTTATGAACATAATCAGTTCTTTTTCTGAATTTAAAATATCTTTCTATTTCTTGTTGTAATTTTTCATCTGATTTAATCCGAGGAAGTGCCACAGGATAATTTGTAACAACGTCTGGAATCTTCATAGGCAATGGGATTTCTTTAATTACTCCTTCCTCATAGGGTTTAATGTTTAAAGAAATGATATCATCTAATAATTCTTTAGAAGAATTGTATCTGTCATCTGCCTTATCTTGAGTTCCTTTCACCAATATTTCGATGAGTTTACTTCTTTGTTCAGTTGTGATATCTGAACTATCTTTCCTTTCTTTAATTTTCGTATTTAACACCTTTTCTAAATTTTTCACATCTCTGCATTCATGTTTCCAATATTCCACTAATTTTCCAGTTAACATTAAACATAATGTGTTAGAAATATTATATGTATCAATAGAAGGTTTAGCACCCTTTTTATATTCTAAAATATCTGGAGGACAATACACTTTATTATGGATTGGTTCATCTTCAGACCCGTAATACATCACACCTGTAATACCTTGTGCTTTACTTTTATTAAGTAATTTAAAAATATCTTTTTCTCTGGTGTCTCTTGCTAAACCTAAATCGGCTAAGATTACTTTTTGGGTTATTTTGTCTTCAATTGTTTCTTTATACACCATGATGTTCCCTGGAGTAATGTCCATGTGAACAATTCCTTCATCCCCATTTATAGTGTGAAAATGATGAGCCTTCTGGGTAACTTGTGTGATAACGTCAATCATTGCCATCATATTGAACGTTTTTGATTCATAATTTTTAGCTTGAATTTTTCTTTTTTTTTCTTCATTATCATGCTCATTAATTAGTGGTTCCATGTTTACACTAATTATTTTTTCTAAATCTTTATAATTGTTTGAAACATCTTCAAATAATAATGTTAATACGTTATCTATCTCAGTAAATCTTTTAAATAATTCAAAAGGTGTTCCCCATTCTTCCATCTGTAAATAAGTACTGATCTCATTTTTGATAATATCTCTAGAAGCGAGACCATCACATCCTTCTTGATTTTGATATATTTTAGCAAAAAATCTTTCGCCATCAATTTTAAGAATATACCGTGAACTAAGTGAACCATTTCCTAAATGTTTGACAATTTCTACATTCTTCCCATCACGCGTTTTTAAATTCATTCTTTGACCTCGCAACAAGTTTGGCCTCTTGGACACCCATAGTTCAAGCCTTTGGTATGTGCGTCTTCTTTACCATTAGGCTGATATAGATGTACAGCTAAACATTTTAATCCTTCTTTTTTCTCATTAGAAGTGCATCGATATGGTCCCATATTTTTAAAATAAGGGATTTCCCCAGAACTGGTTTTATTTCGCGATGAAGGAATGCTGCTTTTAATTTCAACTGTTAGTGGAGGCCTTTCATCAATTTTACCTTCTAAGTCTGCTTTGACTTCAGGATTCAGCATTTTGTTTAACCCACTTTTAGCATAAGTCATAATAGGATTATCCTCTTCTACGTTTTCTTTACGATACTGTGTGGAATTTCCATTAGAATTTGTTTTTACATTATCATCATTATTATCAACAAGATTCCCAAGGTCACTTTTAGATTCTTTGGTTTTTACATCAGGTTCATATTGCGCCATTGATGCATCTGGAGTTTCGTTTCTTACAAGTGTACCAATGGTATTCTCAACTTTTGGTTTGTCAGTTTCATTTGTGTTATTATTATCATTAATATAATAACCTGCACTAAATGCGATGACTATCGTGGCTAAAGTACTAAAATATCTCGGAGATTTATTTGATTTTGATCCCGTGAAATATGTTGGTTTCGTTCTACTCTTCAAATCAGAAATTTTAGATTCATAACCTTCAATTCTGTTTGCAAAAGTATTTGGATTATTAAACCAATGAGGTTTAGATAATACTTTTTCCAATCTATCCCAAAGAACTACTATTTCATTTGCTTCATTTAATTCTTTCTCTTGTTGTTTGACAGTTTTTTCTAAACTTGAAATTTCATTTTTATTTTTTTGAATTATTTCATCTACTTTTTCATCTAATGTTTTTCCATCTAAAATCTTTTCAGCTTCTCTTTTTTCATAATCTGTTTTTCCACCAAATATTCCCTCAGGCAAACCTAAATGAAGTACTACTGCTTTATATCTCCCTTGAGCCGTTTGTAAAGAGCTTATGGCTGTTTCTTTTTCTTGAGTTAATGTTGTTTTTTCTGCTTCTAAATCAGTAATTTTTTTTTTTCTTAGAACTGTTAATAATTCTAGTCTTTGATAATTTGTATCTAATATCCCTTTAGAATTTTTTAATAAATTAAGATCTCTTTCTAAATTTGTGATTTGTATGTCTCTTTCTATTCTTAAAGCAAGTTCAGTGTTATAATTACTTTTAGCAGTATCTCTTTGTTCAAGTAATTTTTTCATGGCTTCTTCAATAAGCACTAATCGGTCATATTCTTCGTCTACCATTCTACATCATAATCCAAAATTTTCTTAATTATTGTTCCCAAATTTTTCCATACAGGAACACTTTTTTCTTTAGATGTATTAGTTCCATCAATTAAATTTTCTATATCTCCCAATTTTGAATTTTCTTTCAACCCTAACATTATTTTTACTGCATTGTAATCACGTTGCGTTGAATCTAAGGAATTTTGTAATGCTAATTTTTCTGCGTTTACTGTTTCTAATCTTTGATCCAAACTAGAAATAATTAAATCATTTTGATATCTTAAATTATCTGAATAATATTCTTCTTCTTCTAAGATTTTTCTCTCGTTTTCAGAATGGTCTAACCTCTGTTGATTTTTCTCCAATTGTTGTTCTAACTCAGGAATTGTTTCAGAATCTAATTTTTGTAGGTATGATAATCTTGATTCCACTTTATCTTTAAGATCCACATAAATCATGGTGGTGTCATCATATTTTTGACCATTATTTTTTACACGATCAACTAATTTTGTTAAGAATTGTTGTGGTGAACTATATTCTGGATTTAAATATTCTGCTTCTAAATCTGTATTGGATAAGGTCTCTTCTAAACCATCAGTTGTTAAGAAAATGGTATCGGGTTTTTCTTCTGACAAGTCTATAATGGTAATTCTTTCTGTTAATGGTACACCATCAACATTTATTGGTCCGAGATAATTAGACGGTCCTTTTTTTTTGTTTGCATATACTTCGTTTTTTGTAACTTGATTTAACTTACCTTTTTGTGTTATAGCCCCAGTTTCATCATATTTGTTATTATAACCTAAATACACTTTACTATCTCCTAAATGTGCTACATAAATTTTTGTTTTATCTAAGGGTAAATCCTTTGAAATTTCATTTGAAATGAGAACCACATCTAATGTACTTCTAATTCCTCCAATACTTTCAAACCCTTTATTCCCTTCAATAATTCCATTTCGCAATAAATTTTCAGGTGTATCTTTAGAATTAACTAATTCATTCTCTAAATAATCGGCCATTGACTTAATAATCATGTGACTTGCGATTGTTTGATTATATCCACTACATCCATCAGCTACCATAAAAAACTGCCATACATTATTTGAAGAACCAATTATTTTTGGAGAACTATAATGGGAATCTCCATTTAGTGTATGTTTACTTCCAGGAATCTCTTTTTCGTAAGAAATCATCTTGTCATAACCTCCCATGATGTAATCCTGTGAGGAACTTGCAACACGATATCTAAATTATAACAATCTTTTAAATTAGTTGCATATTGTTGTTCGTTCTCTCTACTTTTTTTAATATAATATACCTTTAATTCTTCAATAGTTTCACTTGCACTTATCCAAATATCTGCTAATATTTCTGATTGATATTCAATTAGAAATTGATTATTTTCATTATTATCAATTAAAGTATGATGCATAGCTTTATAAAATTTAAACCATTCTTTTAAATTATTAATTTCTGGCGGGTGATCTGTTTTTGTTAATTTCATTAAACTACTCATTAGTTTAGCCCTTTTATATTCAGATATATTTATTTGTATTATTTTAGTATTCAACGCGGCCCATGTAGCGATATCAACCACACCATCTACACCATCAATCATATAATATATATCATTTTGAAAGTTCATAACCGCTTCTTTTGTTATTTTACCATAATATCCAGTAGGTTCATGATTAAAATAATCTAATTCTGCTAGTAGCTGTTGTAGTTCTCTAACTTGATTATTTTTTGAGCCTAATTTTAAAATATTAGACAATGGTTTAAATGTTTTAGTTTTTAGGGATGGCACTTGTTGAGTAGTGTCTTCTGGAGTACTATTTTGATAACCATCTTCGAATCTTTTTCCATGTTCGAAATTTTTTTTTAATAAGATCCATTCCAAATCAGTTTCAGAGTATACTCCTTGATCATAATTAAAATTAGATTCGATTAATTCATCTATTTGTACTCTTTTATTTTTTAATAATTCTCTTTCTGAATACATTTCATCATTTGGAGTAATATTTTTATTTTCTGGTAAATTAATCAAATTATCAATTGTTGATCTAATAAAAAGATTACGTAAAGTGAAACAAAGAAGACCTTCTTGGATTCTCATGTTACGCACATAATTATCCTTTTCAAAATTTAATAATTCCATTGTCGATAAAAGAGAAATGGTTTTAATATGGTTTATTTGTGGGGCACCTTTTATTTGATTTAATTGATAAATGGCTAATTTCCCATCATCTAATCCAAAGAATGCATAATTTCCTCCATCTGATTTTTGAATTGCTACAGACATTGCTTCAGAAGGTAAAATTAATCTATTTTTATTTTCACCAAAATAATTATAATTTGGTGTTCTGAATTGTGTTGCTTGTTGTCCATTATATTCAATGAGGTAACCCCCTTTAGTATCAGTAGCAATGGTATATCCTTCTTCATGACTTAATGCCAATACTCCTCCTGATAAAGTTAAAGGAGCACCTTTCTTCCAACTGTTATTTCGTTTGAATAAAGTATTTACTTCGTTATTAGAACTGATTAAAACTCTATTTCCTGCTTGAATAATCGGGCCAGTAGGACATTGGTCATTCAAACAAATTAACTCGTCTAGGTTGCCTTCTTTATTGTAATAAAGATTGCCTTCATTCTTTTTAGTACGAGGATTCTTTCCATATAATCCAATAAACATTTCAGTATTATCATAATTTAAAAATGAAGCAGAAGTCATATCCTGATCAATGAAATTGTTTATATCGATGCCATTTTTATTTTCACCCAAAATCTCACTTAATTTTCGTTTTGTATGATTTGGCCAATTTTTTGAATCAGTGGAACACAAATTATTACGTGTTAAAACATGAATATAATCATCTGCTGTAAAAATCAATCTTGGTGTGATATTTACTCCCGTTTCATCAGGTATCTTTAGTTCTGGTAACTTATCTTCACCACAGATAATAACTTTTTCTTTAGGTTCCCAATTAAATTCATAAATTCCACTCTGTTTATTCTTGTGGTCTGTTTCTAATTTTTTACCTTGTGCTGCGATTAGAATATAATTTTTCATTGGCTTAATCCCTTCACTGTGTTGATTAATTCTTTCAAAATATAATCTCTTGTTTTAATTTTTAAAGGATCAAATCCAAAATATGCTATCCTATTTTCTTCACTTGATAATGGGGGAATACCATCAAAGTTTGATCTTGCTTGTCCTACTGCATAGATAAAGTGGCAGGTTTTTGAAGAATGGTTTTTCCAGCAATCCTCTTCTAAAACTTCGTCAAATTTCATAAAATCAATGTGGCTTTGCATAAACTTTGCAATTAATAATAATTCATCTCCTTTGTATTCAGCATAAATTGTGGCAATTTTATCTGTTAATAATTCATTTCCAGAATTCTTAACAAGACCACCTTTAACAATTTTCAAATATTTCTCAGCTATATCCCAATCCTTCTTTTTAATGGCTTGTTCTCCAGTATCTAATGCTTTACAATACAAATTATAAAGAGTATCTATTAAAGGTTGTTTAATTAAATCTTCTGGGATAGTTTCAGTTTGTTTATCAGTCTTAAACCAAGTTAAAACCGTTTCAAAAGGAAAAGTTAAAGTATCTTCAAATGCTTTAATCGTTTCCTTTAATGAAATTCCTTGATTTAAAAGGTATGCGGTAATATCAACTACTTTATTGAAATCTTTGTTTTTATTATCATCATTATTGTTGTCATTATACAAATGAGAAATAATTAATGCCTTATAAATTTCAGCATAATCCTTATTAATCATTTTATCTTTAAAAAAATGTGCCAAACTAATGTAATCCCTTTTTTCAAATTGTGTTTTAAAATCTTTTCGAATTCTCATTGCAGTTTTGCCAGCCATTTCAAAATCTCCTTGATTATAATAGATTTCTATTTGCCATCTTTTGGACCATTTTTCTCCCCACACTAATTTTGATTGAAGGTACTTTAATTTGTCTTTAGTAGATTTAGATTCTTGAGCTAGAATTTTAGCAATCTTATTGCCATACTGTGCAGCCGTATCAACTTCTCCTTGAGGCCAGACAGATGATTTTTCAAATTCCTGTAAACCTTTTTCTAATAAACTTAAATCAGAAACAGTTCCATTTTCATCAAAACCTAAGCGACAGTAACTATCTCCTAAATGAAATCTAAATTCTCGGTCGTCTCCATTTTTAGTGAGATACTCTGTACAAATCCTCACTCTTTCATCAAGATTATCTTCGTGCCGTAATAAATTTAGGTATTCTTTTCTCATTGAGTTACAAGTTTTTCTAATTCTGTATAATTATTTGTAGTTTTAATTTTGTTTAAGCAGTTATCTTTAATATAATTTAAAGTATTATTTTGTTCGTCGCATGATAAACGATCATACTCATTATTGTATTGATTAAATTCCTCTTCCTTTCTCTTAATCACATCTTTTTTCAAACCTAAATCTGTTTCAACTTGGTCCATTTGTTCTGCAATTGCTGCTGCTAATTTGTGGAAGGATCTATCTTCTTTTGCTTTACTTGAAGTCTCATTTAATTTAGATTCTAAGTCTTTCCATGTGTTTTGAACAGATTCATGTTCTAATTTTAATCTGGTCATTTCATCTGATAATGGTTCCATTAATTCATTTAAACTAATTCTCTGTTTAGTTTTTCCTTTAATGTCTTCTTTTAATATCTGAACATTTTTTAATAGAATGTCAGCATATAATTGAGTCATTTGTTGTTGTTCTTCAGGTTGTCTTAATGCTTTATTTTGTGGGTTATCGCTAAACCTATTTGTACCAGATTTTTGAGAAAGAGCAACATAAGAGTCTGCATTCGAACTACTAAATTCTTCAAACTCTGCTGTGGTCATTAGTTTTTTATCTAACCATTGATGCCTAAATGTATCAATTGGTCGGAAAACATAAATTTCATCATCCCGTGTTCTATGACTAAAATATCCAGAGGCCTTTATTTCTTCAAGCAGTTTTTCTCTAATTTTATTAATTGGACTGAATTCTCTTGTACCTTTTTTATCTTGTTTCATTGATAATTCTTTACTTTCAGTAAATGCTTCAACGCTATGTTTACAGTTTCCCTTTTCTAATAAACCCCATAATGCAAAAAATGCATACATGTCTCTAGATTTTCCAATTTGAGGATTTAACGGTTCCCCCATTGTTGCTAAGTCAGTAAGATATAAATTAAGAAGAATGGCTTCTCTACTTAATGAACCTTTAGTTGCACTCATTGTTCCAGCTTCATTGTCATCAATATTATCACAAAGATAGACCTTATTATCTATTAATTTATGTTCAAGAGAAATCTTTTTGTCTGAAACGACAAGACCATTAGTAACATAATCTTTTAAATCTACTCCTGATAGAATATTTTTTACTAATAAATCACCATGATATTTATTTTTTAAATGTGCATCTTCAATACCTGCTAAAGTTGTTAATAATACTTTATAATTAAATGCTCTTTTTACACTTTCTCCTATTGTGGAAGTTACTTTAATTGTTTCATTTAAATCACTTCCCCCATATTCCATGATCACTGCGCGATAATTTTCACCTTCTTGACCTTCTTTATGATAAGTTCCAATAGATTTAATGGTGATAAAATGCTTAGCAGGGTTTGCATATGCGTTGTCTGTTACACTTTTAAATGATTTTTCAAATGTGTGCTCTTTACATTGTTTTAATACTAACTTTTCATCATTTTCGCCTTTAACTAAATACACCCTACCCATTGTTCCTTCTCCAATACAATCGCCTAAAGTATATTTAGTTGAATTATTCCTTCCTTCATTATAAAAAATTATTTTACTTGTTTCTTCTGTTTTTTTCATTTTAATTTCCTCCAAAAGCGTAGATACTTTTTCCTGTTCTCAGAATATCTATTTCTTTTCTTCCATCATTATTATTAACCATTAACTTTTTGCCACAAATTGCAAAGAGTGTGTCATTGTGAACTTTAAATTCATGAATTGGTAAATTAATCACTCGTTCACATTTTTGACCATTAGTAAAATATATTCTTGATGAATTTGTTGATTCAAGATAGGAAAAAAAGATACCTTCTTCAGAACCATATTCACCTTGTTGTACCTGATTAATGATCTTTTTTTCATCTTGGTAAAATAATCTTCCATCAACAATTATTTCTCCTGTTTTTGTTCCTACAACCAATTTTTGATCTAAAGTGCCTAAAGCTGTAATTGATTGATTTAATTCTAAAGATTGAGTTAATTCTAAAAACATATCCCCATTATTTTCATGAACCTGATATATTTCATTTGCTTGTGTTACGTAAACTTTATTGTAAACTTTATCATTTAAATCATTTATTAAATTTGTTGTTAATATTCTTTCATCCTTTTTTGGGTTTAATAATTTATATTTTGAATGATTTATAATGTTCCCATCTTCCCGAAAATCATTTAAGGGTACTTTGAATAAACCTTTATTACTATGTCCTGCAATAATTGTATCATTTAGGAACGCAAATGATTTAAATGAAGACCCTTCATTTCTACCTACATTAAATGTTCTTATTTCATCTGTGTTATCAAGATTAACAACCATAAACCCTGTTGAATAACCCGCAATTAGGTAAGAAATATGATTTAATGAAAATCCAGTTAGTCCGTTATAACTTAATTTACGAATTCCTTTTATGCTACTCTCTTTTATGATTTTATCTTGTTCAATAACATATTTTATAATATCTTTACCTTCAGAAAGATAACAACACAATTGGCTGGAACCAACATTCAATGTTCCATCAAATTTTTCTTGCCAGGATAATTGTGGTTTATTAAGTTGTAGGGTTTCATGTAAAATCTGCACTAAAGTATCAGCTCTATTAGAAACATCAGATATTTTTTTTCTAATCATAAAATCAAGATCCATGGGCAATTACCCTCCCATTTCTGAAATAATGTTTTCCAACAAGAAATAATCCTAAATCTTCATGGAAATAACCGTTGGATAAAAAATCTTCTCCAAAAGGAAAACTAGAAAGCTCTTTCCCTCTACTTTTACTAGTATTAATAAGAGTGTTCATTAGATTTTCAGAGACACTAGTTTGAACACGGTCACCATCTTTATGGTGGTGGTCGTTCCAATATTCACTCACCATCTTTTCCATAGACCTGTGCATTTTTTTCGGTGTTATATCTCTAAAAATATCATCAAACATTTTTTTATCTTCGCCATATTGTGGTTTGATTATAGGGATCATTGTGAACTTGTCATGGAGACCAGCAACAGATCCTCGTAATTCACACTGTTCATATCCTGCTTTTTTTTTCTCTTCAGAAAACTCATTGTTAAGTAATTCATTTAATCTTATTAAATCAGCACCTGTACAACCAATTAAGTAAGAAGTCAATTCTGGGCATTGACTTGAGAGGAGATTTGATGTGAAGCAAGGTTCATTAACAAGATTAATGTATGTTGGAATTGGGTGCCCTACTTGTAGTGCTTCTAATATTTTTTGACCTCTTTTAATCATCATTTCAGCAGAGAAAGGAAATTCATCATATATTCTCATACCAATTGGAAGTTCTAAATCTACTTTATGAATGATGTCAATTAAATTTTTAGAAAAGTTCCATTGATTTGAAAATTTTTCTTTAGGTAGGACATTTTTGCCTTTTGTTTCAGCTTGTTCTTGATATATTTTAAAATCTTCATTTAATGAAGCATTAAACTGTGGTTTTGTCACATTTTTTCTTTCTCTTGTAACTTCTGAACCTTTTCTTATACCTACTGAATATTCAAAAACGTGGGTTGCATAAGTCAATAAACTTTCTGGTTTATACCCTGCTGAAGCATCAATAATAATCTGAGAGGTTTTGATGAATTTCTCAAAATTATTTGTGACATCATTTCCAATATTTTTATTTTTTAAGATTAAATTTAAACTTACTTCAACTCTAGATGCTTTATTATTATCTTGGGCACCACTATTTCTAAATACGTCTTCATTAGGATAATCGTGATTATAGAAAACTATTTTATCAATGTAATTTAAAGCGTATTCATTCTTAGGTATTTGAATATATTCTAAAAAGTGTGACACAACGCCCCCCCTTCCAATGATACCCAGAGTTGGCTTTTTTTTCATAATTTTTTTAGTGACCATACTTAATATTTAAATGTTGTTATCCTTAAATAGTAATTCCTAAACTTTGTCTCAATTAAGTTACAACTAATTGCAATAATTTTTACTATGTTTTACTACTTTATTTGCAATTGCTAATGCAGCTGTAAGCCCCGGTGATTCCATGCCAATCAAATTATAACAGTGGGGATAATTTTGATCTGATTCCATAATAAAATCATAATTATTTTTTTCTTCTGCTAAAACCCCTACATGATCAAATTGAAGATCTCCCTTTTTAATATGAGAATAAAGTTTAAGAATTGGTTCCAAAAAAGTATTTATTTGTTTTATTTTCTTATAATCTTCTTTTGAGGTTATTGGATAAACATCAGGTCCCACTCTAATCATGGTTCCATTTGAACTTGGTGTTAAATGGATTCCTAAATCATAAAATTTTCTTCCTTCATGTTCAAATTCCCAAGGCACAGGATAAACGTTTCTAGATATTGGTGTGTTTTGTTTATTGTGGAATTGTATATATTCTCCTTTAACTGGAATAATTTCATAATTGCTATGTGGATTAACCATTTTCGCAATTGTATCTGAGTATAATCCTGCAGAATTTACTAAATAATCAGTTGTAAAAGAACTAACAATTCCATTAACTTCACTATAAATTTCAATTTTGTCAGAACTTGGATTAATGCTAATTACTTTATTTTTTACAGCAATGAGTGTTCCATATCGTTCACATAATTTTTCTAGAACATCTAAGGCTTTAGCAGTATCAATAACTGCAGTAGTAGGACAAAAAATTCCTGAAGTTGCATTAATGTGGGGTTCAAGCTTTAATACTTGTTGCTGTGATAATTCTTGAACATTTGGAATTCCTTCTTTATGTTGAATTATGTAATCTAAATTATTTTCTTCAGAACTATTTGTGGCAATAATCAGTTTGCCTGTCTCAAGAAGGGGAATGTTGTATTGTTGACAAAATCTATGCCACATCCCATTACCTTCAATAGCTAATTCTCTTTTTAATCCTGTATTGTAGATACCACTATGGATTACTTCTGAACTCCTACTAGATTGTTCCATTCCTAATTTCACATTTTTTTCAAGAAGACATACCTTTCCAGAACCATATTGTTTTGTTAAAGCTAACGCTGATGCTAATCCTATAACACCACCACCTATTACCGTAATAGGAATATGTTCCATTAATTTGTTAGGTTTATTTTTATTTAAATAGAAGCGTAGTAATTACCTATACAACATTTGTTAAAATACTATTTA
>PCYG01000032.1 GCA_002763025.1 Candidatus Woesearchaeota archaeon CG10_big_fil_rev_8_21_14_0_10_32_24
AATTAGTGTAAACAATGAAACTAACAAAATTAACATTTTGAAGTTTCCTTATAATTAAACAATGAAACTCACGAAGATAAAAGATTTGCAAATGATGGCTGATGTCATTAGAGAAGATTTACTTATTTCTTTAGTTGCTGCAAAATCTGGTCATTCAGCAGGTCCACTTGGTATGGCGGACATTTTTACCGCGCTTTATTTTAATGTTCTTAAACATAATCCTCAGAAACCAAAATGGGAGGGTAGGGATAGATTAGTTCTTTCTAATGGGCATATCTGTCCGGTTATGTATGCAACGATGGCGAATGCAGGATATTTTCCAAAGAAAGAACTTCTTACATTACGTAAGTTTGGCACGAGATTGCAAGGACATCCACATCGGTCTTCTTTACCTGGATTGGAAACAACGTCAGGGCCTTTAGGTTCTGGTTTATCACAATCAGCGGGTATGGCGTTAGGATTAAAACTTGACAAAAAACCGAATAAGGTATTTTGTTTATGTAGTGATGGTGAACAAAATGAAGGGAATCATTGGGAAGCTGTGATGTTTGCAGGGAAAAATAAGTTAGATAATCTTATTGCAATTACGGACAGAAATTATATTCAAATTAATGGTAACACGGAAGATGTGATGCCTTTAGATCCATTAGATGAAAAGTATAAAGCATTCAATTGGAATGTGAAAGTGATTGATGGTAATGATATGAAACAAATTTTAAAAGTGTTACAAGATGCACGAAACAATAAAGGAAAACCACTTATGATTATTGCACATACAATTCCTGGAAAAGGAGTTGATTACATGGAAGGGAAATTTGAATGGCACGGAAAACCTCCCAAGGCAGATGAAGCTCAATTAGCAATAGAAGAAATCCATGCACATGAATCACAAGAGAGAGGGGATTGGTTCAAACAACATCAAAAATTGAAACCAATTCATAAATAATGAAAGGAATTAATAAAAATTTACATTTGAATTTTGACCGCCAATTAGTACCAACGAGATCTGGTTATGGCGATGCATTAGTTGAATTAGGACGCAGTAAAAAAATTATGGTTCTTTGTGCTGATTTAAAAGATTCTACTAAAGTTGATAAATTTGCTAAAAAATATCCCTCGCAATATGTTGAGATGGGTGTCGCTGAACAAAATCTTGTGACGGTTGCATCAGGATTAGCAGCAGTTGGTAAGATTCCTTTTGCATCTTCATATGCCGCATTCTGTCCAGGTAGATGTTGGGAACAAATTAGAACCACGATTTGTTACAATGATCAAAATGTGAAAATTATTGGTGCACATGCAGGAATTTCAGTAGGACCAGATGGTGCAACGCATCAGATGTTAGAAGATATTGCAATTATGCGAGCACTTCCAAATATGATCATTATTGTTCCTGCAGATTATGAACAAACAAAGAAAGCAACCATGGCAATTGCAAAATATAAGGGTCCCTGTTACATGCGATTTGCACGTTCTGCATCACAACAGATGACTACATCAAAAACCCCGTTTACAATTGGAAAAGCGCAGGTCTTAAAGGAAGGAAAAGATATTGTTCTTATTGGCGCAGGTCCAGTGGTGGCTGAATGTTTGCAAGCTGCTGAAGATTTAGAAGAAAAAGGTATTAATGCGATGGTCATCAATTCTCATACAATTAAACCACTTGATAAAGCAACAATTCTAATGGCCGCAAAGAAATGCAAAAGAATAATCACAGTTGAAGAAGGTCAAATTACGGGTGGATTAGGCGGTGCTATTACAGAATTATTATCAGAAGTATATCCCGTTCCTATTAAAAGAATCGGGATGAAAGATCGGTTTGGAGAATCTGGTGAACCTAATGAATTGTTAAAAGTATTTGGATTTAGTGCAGGTCATATTGTGAAGGCTGCTTTAAAAATGTGTCATTAAATATATTATTTAAGTCTGTTAATTCTCTGTTTTAAAGTTGTACTTATAAGGTTTAAATAAAATATATACTAATTAGAGAAACTTTTATAAACTCCTTTTCCCATTATCCTTAAATCTACTATGGGGGGTGAAAATATGCCTGAATGTGAATATTGTGGAGATGAAGCAAGCAAAGTTTGTGCTGAAGAAGGAGCTTGTAAAAATTGTTGCGAATGTGAATAAAAATATTACAGATTTGATGAAAAAGTCTAACAATGTTTTTTTTTCTTTTTTATAAATTAATATCTAATGCAGCTCGTTGTACCACTTCATTTAATGATGGATGTATGTGGACTACCTTCTTAAGTAATTCTAATGAATTTTTAGATTTCATTGCAATCAAAACTTCATGAATTAAGATAGAGGCATTTGGTCCCATAATATGACAACCTAAGATTTTCTTTGTTTTTTTCTCAACAATGAGTTTACAAAATCCATCTTTTTCATTAAGTGCTTCTCCTTTCCCTGTATTTTTATAGAATGCTTTTCCTACAACATAATTTTTCTTTTGTTCTTTTGCTTGTTGTTCCGTTAATCCAACACCTGCAATTTCTGGAGAAGTGAATACTGCATGAGGCATAGGGTTATAATCAATAGCGTGCTTTTTTTTATGAAGAACATTATATACTACAGACTCAGCTTCCAAATTAGCAGAATGTCTGAACATAAATACACCCGACACATCGCCCAATGCCCAGACGTTTTTCTGTGATGTTTCCATAAATTTATTTACTTGAATAAATCCATATTTGTTTGTTTTCACACCGGTCTTATCTACTGCTAACAAATCTGAATTAGGTTTAACGCCAGTTGCAACTAGAAGTTTTTCGGCTGTAAATGTTTTCATTCTATTACCTACTTTTGCCGTCACATAGATAAGATTATCTTTGCGAGAAACTCCTGTTGCAGATGCAGTTAGGATAACATTAAATTTCTTTTTCCAGATTTCTGTAAACTTTTGTGTAATATCCATATCTTCTCTTGGTAATAATAAATTTCCACGCTGCAAAATTGTAACCTTACATCCCAATGTGCCATAGAAATTTCCTAATTCACATCCAATATATCCACCACCAATGATAACCATGGATTTTGGGAGTTTGGTTTGTCTGAGAGCTTCAGTTGACGTCATGTAAGGAACCTTATCCAAACCTTCAATAGGAGGAATGGAAGAACGTGCTCCAGATGCAATCAACACTTTTTTTCCTTTGATTTGTTTCTTGCCAACTTGAATTGTGTAAGGTGCAATGAATTTTGCAGTGCCTTGAATTAGTTTAGGATTTTTTCCTTTCAATAAAGATTTCTGAATATTTCGTGCATCTTCATCTACCGTTTTATTAGCACGATCTGTTACATATTTGAAATTAATCTTAGAAATATTTGACGTAATGCCAAATTCTTTTGACCTACGGATACCTTCTGCAACTTCAGCAGAATGTATCATTATTTTAGAAGGAATACATCCACGATTTAGACATGTTCCACCAAGTGGACCTTTCTCAACAATGCATACACTTAGTCCAGCTTCTGCAGCTTCCACTGCTACATTTAATCCTGCACCAGATCCAATCACTAGTAAATCATAAACATCCATCACGAGTTAGAATATTTTTTTTGTTAATAAGTCTTTGGTTTCAACTGATTCATAGTTACGCATCTTTATAAATATTAAAAAATTTCTTCTCACATGCAAAAACCAAAAGTATTTGTCACACGTAAAATTCCAGATAAAGGATTGAAATTATTACAAGAATACTGCGAAGTAAAAATTCATCCACATGACCATATAATTTCAAAAAAGGAACTTCTTGTAGGTGTGAAATGGTGCGATGCTCTTCTGTGCTTGTTGACAGATAAAATTGATAAATCTGTGATTGATGCAAATCCTAATCTTAAAATGATTTCTAATTATGCCGTTGGATATAATAACATTGATGTGAAATATGCAGCTTCTAAAAAGATTCCTGTTGGCAATACACCGGGTGTATTAACAGATGCCGTTGCGGAACATACATTTGCATTGATGCTTGCAATTACAAAACGGATTGCAGAATCAGACCAATTTACCAAGAAAGGAAAATATAAAGGTTGGGCTCCAATGTTACTATTAGGAACAGAGTTAAAAGGAAAAACATTGGGGATTGTAGGTTCTGGAAGAATTGGTACGGGTGTTGCTGAACGTGCAAAAGGTTTAGGCATGAATGTGATTTATTATGATCTTCAAAAGAATCTTTTGATTGAAAGAAAAGTAAAAGCAAAAAAAGAATCCCTTACAAATTTACTAAAACATGCTGATGTTGTTTCGGTTCATGTTCCTTTGTTACCTTCAACACATCATATGATTGGTACAAAAGAATTAGCATTAATGAAAAAAACTGCATATCTTGTCAATACATCTCGTGGACCCATCATAGACGAAAAGACTCTTGTAACAGCACTAAAGAAAAAGCAAATTCAAGGAGCTGCTTTAGATGTCTATGAAAATGAACCTGAATTATCTCATGGTCTCAATAAATTAAATAACGTTGTATTAACACCGCATACCGCATCTGCAACTATTGAAGCACGTCAAGCAATGTCAGAAATTGCAGCAAAGAATATTCTTGGGGTTTTGTTTAAGAAGTTTAAATCTCCTTCTTTGGTTAAAGTTTAGATCATTTTTAGTTGCATTAAATTTAAATTATCACTGTTTTTTTTTATAAAAAAAAGATTATAAATGGAAGAAATCTGAAAGTTGTTGTTTTAGTAAAAGTGTCTCCCAATCAAAAAGGTTTAGTGTTTGTGATGCATGGTTTAGGTGGATTCAAAGAACAAGAACATATTAAAACATTCGCTGATGCTTTCAAAGAAGAAGGTTTTACTATTGTTTGTTTTGATACAACTAGCACTTTAGGTAAAGGAGAAAGTGAAGGTAAATATGAAGATGCGACAACAACAAATTATTTTGAAGATTTAGAAGATGTAATCAAATGGTCATCTGCTCAAAATTGGTATGAGGAGCCGTTTTGGTTAGTAGGGCATAGTTTAGGAGGAATTTCAACTATTTTGTTTGCAGAGAAATATCCTCATAAAGTGAAAGCACTTGCCCCTATTTCAACCGTTGTTTCAGGAAAGATAAGTTTAGAATCTCCAATATACGAAGGGAATGATATTTTAAAAAAATGGCAAGAAACAGGTTGGAGAATAGAAGAGAGTAAATCACAGCCTGGAATTTTTAAGAAATTGAAATGGTCTCACATCGAAGATAGGTTGAAATATGATATTCTAAATGAAGTTAATAAATTAACAATGCCAGTTTTGTTAATTGTAGGTGATCAAGATACTTCTACACCACCAAAACATCAGAAAATTCTTTTTGATCGTTTAACTGGTGAAAAAGAGATGCATACCATCAAGGGTGCTCCTCATACATTTAAAGATAAAAATCATCTTGCTGAAATAAAAGCGATTTTTAAAAGTTGGATAAAAAAGAATCAGTAAAAATTAACACCCCTATAATTGTATGGTGTAAAGTTTTCTAAAGGCGCTAGTCAAAAGGTGTTTAATTTAGCGTAAGTGTAATACCCAAAAAGGAAGTAAAAAATTAAATCTAACAAATCATCTAATCAAAAACTCCAACTAGCCATAATAATTAATGAATATAAAATAAATCCTATAGAAAAATATCCAATTCTTCCACTTCGTCCAAAAGGAATATGGTGTCGTATTACTGTAAATAAAAGAACTCCTGCAACAAAACCAACCAATGAAAAATGAATCCATTGAGGTACAAATCTCCATATTGACAATGCTAATACCACTCCTATCAATGTGGATGTTGAAAGGAAAAATGCACGTTCCATAGATTTGTGTTTGATAGAAGGTAAATTACTTACAGCAGTGAATGAAATAATTGTAAAAAATAAGAGTAATGCTTTTGTTGTACTTTCTAAACTAAAGGTTACAATTACAGTTCCTAGGATGATGTGATAAAAAAAGTAGAATAAATGTTCTTCTAATGTTAACATTTTTACAAGATCGTGTTTAGAATTATGTTTATAGATTTCCTTTTCAATAAGGTGATGGCTAATAAATCCTAAGGGTAAAGCTACAAAAAGATATCGATTAATTGCTAATGCAGCTTCTGTAAATCCGGGGAGGAGTTCTAATAGGAGATATATAATAGAAACGCCTGCAGAAAATGAAAGGATTTTGGCACTATATCTTTTACCTGAAATGTTAATACGTTTACTAAAATATTCTATAATTCCTACAATTACTGCTAAAAAAATCGGAACAAACATTTCTTTCATGTAGGATTTGTTTTTTTAAGAACTTTTAAATGTTTGTTTTATACTGAAATTCCTTAATTACCGAATGGAATTTCATATATATACTAGTCCGTAAGTGAAATCTGTAACTTTTACGGACTAG
>PCYG01000082.1:0-6415 GCA_002763025.1 Candidatus Woesearchaeota archaeon CG10_big_fil_rev_8_21_14_0_10_32_24
TTTATTGGAGTAATATAAGGTAAAACATGTTCAAAGTAAAGAAATATTAAATTTATCTTTAAGAATTACCTTTGTAGGAGGAAAAAAAAATGGAAGGAACTGTAAAATTTTTTAACAGAAAAAAGGGATTTGGATTCGTCCAAGGCGATGATGGAAATGATTATTTTGTGCATTCAACTGCATTAGCACAGGGGGTATTTCTAAGAGATAACGATCGCGTATCTTTTGAACCAGGTCAAGGAGACCGAGGACCAAAAGCAGATAATGTTCAACTACTCCAAAAAGGAAGTGAACGAACTGATTTACCAGCTGAAGCTACTGCTCCTAAGAAATCTGCCCCTAAAGCAGAAGCAAAAGAGCCTGAACAAGAAGAAGCTACTGAAGATGATGGTAAAGAAGATGATAGTGAAGAAGACCCTGTAGCTGAATAAGCTTTTTTTATTTTATTATTTTTCTTTCAACTTTAAATCAAAACAAACACGATACCATCCTGGTGAATATTGGCCACATTTAATTTTTCTCAATACACGAACTGGATATCTCAACTCTTTACATTTCTTACTAATCAATTTTGCCGTAGAATCAATTTGATCTTTACCTAAAAAAACATACAGATGAATCATACCTCCTTTTTTCACACATGGTAAAGTAACATCTAAAAATGTTTCGGCCGTTTTAGGAAGTGGCATACAAATCCGATCAAACTTCTTTTTTAATTTTGGCAGAATTTCACGCACATCACCTTGTTTTAAGAAAACTTTATCCCCTAACTTATTTAATCTCACATTTTCTGCACCATAAAAATGACCACTTGGATTTAATTCTATACCAAGAACAGATTTTGCAGGAGAATTTTTTGCAATTACTAAAGGAAAAGGTGCACATCCTGAAAACATCACAAGGATTTCTTCCCCTTTCTTCGCTTGTTTTGCAACACGTAATCTTTCGCTTCCTGTTCGTGCAGAAAAATACACTAATTCTAAATGTAATTTTAAATTAATACCGTTCTCATGATGAATTGTTTCCTTTGATTTTTTTCCTGCAAGAATTTTTACTTTTCTCGTCCTATAAATCCCTGAATGGATCGCAGATTTCTTCACTACAGTATCAATATGAATATGCGTTTTCAAATACGCTTCTGCAATTTGCTTCTCTTTATTTTTCAAAGTTTCGGGAATCTCTAGAACCATGATTTTACCCACAATTTCTTGTGATTGCGGGAGAATTTCCATTTCTTTTTTGGTTAAGCTTTTTTTAAGAAGATCTTCCACTGTAACAACCTTTGGAATCAAAGGAAATTCAAACTTTGTATTAACGACTTTTGACCCTGGAATTTTCACAGATTTTGTAATTGGGAAATAAATGTAATCTAATTCCTTAACAGCACGGAAATCTGGATGCATCACATCTTTCTTAGAAAGTTCTTTTCTCACACGTTGTGCGTTCTTCAATTCTGTAAATACGGCTAACATAAAAAGAATAAAAGAAAAAGTGTATTTAAAACTTGCTCTTATTAGTAATAAAGACCTTCCTTCTTTAAACGATTTAAAGCTTTTTGTTCATGAGATTTCAATTTTTTCAATGTGTCTTCATCAATCGTTGTTTTTGATGCAAAAAATTTAACTTTGTAATCTTTAAACACTTTATTAAAAATAAATTTTACTCTTGCCATATGAAAATCTGATGTAACTACAATAATATTTTCTGGACGATATCTCCCTACAATAACATGTGAAAATAAGGCATCTTCAATTGTATGAGTACTTTTTGCAATTTTAAGAAAGCAATTTTTGGTTACGCCCTTTTTTAACAAATAATCTTTAGAATATAATGCATGCATTTTATTTGTTCTATTGAATCCTTCTCCAAATGCACCTGTAATAATAATCTTATACCCTTTCTCTAATTTATTCACACCAAGATCCAAACGTTCTTTTGAAATAGAGGATAATCTTCCTTGATCATCATTCATATGTCCAAGAATAATCGTAACACCTTTCATGAAAAATAATAAATGAAACAACTATTTAAAAATTCCTTAAAAAAATGAGCTTAATCCTTTCTGCGATAGTTCTTTATTTTCTCTTTTTAATGCTTCTAATTTTGTTTTAACACGATCTTCACTAAAATCATGTTTCTCAACCAATAATGCCATAATTTCTTGTTCATCAATCTTTTTCCATTCTAAATCAAAATCATTTGTTACAGGGATATCCTTAATTGTGTCAAAAATTTCTTTCCATGTCAAATCGGGATACTGTTGGTTCCATTCCACTTTCTCAAAAATAGCATCAAAATCTTCACCGAACTCTTGAATTAATTTCAAACCTTTCTTTGGCCCAATGCCTTTCACACCGCCAGGATTGTAATCCGTACCTGCAAGAATCGCAAGCACAATTAATTGATTTAAATTTATTTTTAAAGTTTTCAAAACATCGTTAAGTTTAATCACTTCAGGTTTAATATTCACATATCCTAAAGTGCCTGTTTTCCGTCGTTTCCCTTCTATTGATAAATTGCGGATTAAAGTTGGACAACCAAAAATAAGATTATCGTAATCCTGAGAGATAGAAGCATACGCTTTTCCTTGTGCAACCATATATGCTGTTTGCGCTTCACCTTCTGAAGGTGCTTGAATAATTGGTACTCCTAAAGCTGTTAAAAGATTCTTTGCATCAACAACCATTTCTTTTGTTAACACAGCAGTACGACCTGCTTGTTTTTTCATTTCTGCGTAATCATCAGCATCTTCCGCTTCTTTTAATTTAAGAGAAGCTTGATGTTTCACTGCTTTCCTTATTTCCCACGTCTTTTCTTTAATCGAAGGAGGTGTTCCATCAAAGACAAACGCTAATTTCAAACCTTGCTCCATCAAAGAAGTTGTTCTATTAAATAATCCAATTAAATGAGAGGTCACTTTGCCATGTTTATCTGTTAATACAGAACCATCAACACTTCTTATTGTTGTAAGAAATTGATATAATAGGTTCATTGAATCAACAGCAAGAATTTTACCACGTAAATCTTTAATGGAGATTTCTTCTTTTTCAACGATGTCTTTAAATTTTAAACCCATATTATCCAATCTTTTTTACTAACGCATTCTGGAACGCATCTGATTCTAACATCTCTTGTGCCTTTTTATTTAATTCTTTTGTATACAAAAAAAGTAAAGGTAACTTCTTAATCCGTGCCTCCATATAAGCAGTAGAAAGATCTTTTTCATCACACCTAGCTTTATCTTTTGCTTTACAAAAATAAGTCATCTCTCCAACAATGGAAGGTACACGTAACACTAGATTCATTTCTTTATTTTTACGAATTGTTTCCTTTTGATCTATTTTAATATTTAATGTTTTCAAAAATTGTTCCAACGAATGAATAAACTCGTCTTGAATTGTAACTTTACGTCCACGCGTTTTCTTTTCTATTGGTGTAGATGAAACATAATTTAAATCGTCAATGTGTTCTTCTTTTTGCGGTTCTTCTTTCTTTAAATCTTCTTTTTTAGATTCAGAAATTAATTTTTCTTGTTTAGGTTCTAAAGGCAAAGGAGAATGTACAACTTTAGCATTGTGCTTTGGTTTCGCAGAAATAGATTCTTGTTTAGATTCTTCTTTATGAGTTTCTTGTAATTTAGTTCCTGGAATTATCTCTTCATCGAATTCATCCAATTCTTCTACAGAAGCTTCCCCCTCAATAGATTTCTCTTCAAGAGTAGATGCTTTAACAAACATCACTTTTTCTTCTGGCACTTCCACAATAATTTTAGCTTTTTCTTCCACTAATGGTTCTTCAATTTTTTCTTCAACTTTTACTTTAACAGGTTCAGGCATTGGTTCTTCTGCTCTAAGAATATTTCCAATAATAGAACTTGCATCTTGTGCTGGAAGTAAATGCCACTTCCAAAAAAATTCTACACCTGCTGGTGAACGTACTTGCAAAGGTATTGCAAAATCTTTTAACTGCCGTAATGCAACTTTAGATAATAAATCAAGGTCATTTTCGCGTAAAACAAGTTGATTTTTCAAATTTTCTAAAACATCATAATCTTTAGGATTAAGATTCTCTTTTGCAAATGAAAAAAGTTGCTCTTCTTGACCTTCCAAAAAATACAGGGGGGAACTCCCCATTTTCAAGTTTGAAATTTTAATTTTTTCCCGTGAAGCTAAATCGGAAAGATGTGCCGATGCAATTAAGATACTACTGCCTATTGTTTTTGCAACTTTACTCGGGATTGTAGGTCCTGTTGCTTTTAAAAATAAAAGAATTTGGTCATGAGCATCCATGACCATTTAAGTTAAAAAAGAGTTTATAAGGATTTTGTAACTCTAACACTAGGGTCTAAGCCATTTAACTTCCCAATATGTACAATCTCCTTCATCATCAACGACACCCATTAAGAGGCGTTTCTTTGTACTATGAGCAACACGATTCTTTGCGGAGAAATCATGCCAGGTTAATGTACTTCCTTCTGAAACAGGGTAAATAATCCACCGTGCGTGATCTTCACCTGGTTTAATTCCACGATCATACACACGAAAATCGGCACCAAATTTCAATGCGGTTTTCACAATATACCCACGATTTCGCATATCTTTGAAAACAGAATACCTGATCCAAAAGTTAGGTTCAATTTTCCTTGCTTTCTTGACATAAGTATCAAAATCTAATACTTTCCCAGACTCACTTTTAATGATGAGCCTAGCACGTTCCATGAGATAAAGTCCTTCCAAAAGAGAAAGTTCTACCTTGCCAGATTCAGAAATACTTCCAAATCTACTTTGATTATAGAATTCACGCGCTTCATCACTTGATTCAGTTAATACACGTGCATCCATCAAAATCCCCATAACGGGATCCTTTTTTGTTTTTGTATCAATTTTATCTAAAGAAGTCCTTAGAAGTGTATCTTCTGGGACACCAGAGGTCTTACCTCCCGGTGTTTCAGCCTTTGCTGCTTTTTTAGATGGTTTTGTTGTTTTTGTTTTTGCCATAGAAGATAGATTTGTGTTTGGTGTTTAAAAGATTTATGTTAAATTTGCTGAATCATCTGTTCTTTCCAGCTCCACCATTTCTGCTTGCCTATAATCAAATGGTCCAATAATTGAATACCCATAATACTGCCCGTCTCTTCTAGAACACGTGTTACTTCTAGATCTTCCTCACTTGGTGTAGGATCGCCTGAAGGATGATTATGTAAAATAATCACAGCATTTGCCAAATGTTTGATAGCACCATGAAATACTTCTCGTGGATGTACTAATGAAGAATTTAATGTACCGATTGTAATTGTGTGATCAACAATAATTTTATTTTTAGAATCAAGATACACCGCAACAAAATGTTCTTTTTGTAAATCCTGCATCTTGGTAATATATGTTCTTGCTAAATCTCTAGATTTCAAAATTGGAATTTTTTCATTTTCCTTTAAGGGAATTCTTTTTGCAAGTTCAAACAACGCCACAATTTGACATGCTTTTGCTTTGCCAATCCCATGTTCCTGACATAATTCTTGTAATGACGTTCTTGAAAGATTTTGTAAACCATACTTTGATAATAATCCATAAGAAATTTGTAATACATTCTCCTTCTTCGTGCCAGATTTCAATAAGATTGCTAATAACTCTCCGTTAGACAATACCTGCGGACCAGCACGTTCCATGCGTTCCCGAGGTCTGTCCTGTGACATAATTTCTTTTATTCTCATTTAAGTAGAAAATGATTTTGGGGTTTATAAGCGCTACGCGTGGTTGTCCAGTGTGGGGTGTGGCAATAAAATGTAATGTAATTGAACAATCTCAGATGAAATCTTCTTCACTGAAATTAATTTCAGATTAGCTTCAAATTTCTCTTCTGAGAATATTTTTATCCCTTGACCTAAAAGAATAGGGTTAACATTTAATATGATTTCATCAATCAAATTTTCTTTAAGAAAAGAAGTATTAAGTTTACTTCCCCATGTTAATATAACATTCTTAATTCCAATTTTTGCAGCTTTATGTAAAGCATCCTTTGGTGATGAAGCCAAGATATAATTATCATTTAATTTGAATGTAGAATTTTTGGACACAATAATTCTTTTTGCATTTATATGATCAAAATTATAATCCTTCCATTTCTGAACAGTTTGATATGTTTTTCTTCCAACAATAAAACATCCATATTTCTTTGCTAATTTAGAAAAGATAATCCAATTATCATCAGATAAGAAATCTTCATCTCCATTAGACCTTGCAATAATACCATTCAAGGTAGAAGCCATAAATAAAATTACTTTCATAATTAAAAAGAAACATTTCCAATATTTAAATATGTGTATCTCTCCGGTAATACTTTAGCAAAATGAAGCAGAGATAGCACCGACTCACTTTTCTGCTGGAGGGATTGCACTGCGGGCACCCCGTAAGGGGCT
>PCYG01000082.1:6435-7587 GCA_002763025.1 Candidatus Woesearchaeota archaeon CG10_big_fil_rev_8_21_14_0_10_32_24
CGTAAGGGGCTTCCCCTACCCGCAAAGAAATGTTAAAGTCGATAAACGTTCATAAATTGGTGCTTTCTCTGCTTCAGAACACTAAAGTATTACTCTCTCCGAAAAATCATCGCAATAAAGGATTTGTATAACATGTATTCTTTGGATTAAGATGTCTGACTAATTCTGTAACACCACTTGTAGGATCTCCTTCATCACCACATGTAAAAATATCCACAATCGCATGATTTTCTCTTTTAAAATGATGAAGAATAAAATGTGATTCCGTCAGAACTGAACCTGCACTCAAATAGGAATAGCTTTCGCTATAAACACTTTCTCTAGAACTAAACCTAGCATCAACTGCGACATCATTAAGCAAACGAATTGCTCTTTGAGGACTATTCAATTTTTCAAAATGATGTGGATCTTCAAGATGACTGAAAACTTCTCTTCCAAAATTCATCATTTCTGGAATCAATTTAGGATTAATATAAGACCCTTGGAATTCTTCCATAAACCTACGAAGTAAATCTGTGCTTGAATCATATTGCAATCTGTCAATGGCAGCCCTTCCTTCTTGAGGCCATGTATGAATTGTTAAATGATTTGGTAAGCCATGACTTTCAAAAAAATAAATCCCAGTCACTCCATCTTTTTCTTCTGGTCTTTCTTGATGATAAAATTGACTTGCACGAGAAGATTCAGGATTGTATAAGTCACCAAGAACAAACTTAATTTTTTCTTCTAATGGTTCAGCATCTGTAAGATAATCAGCATTACAATCGTACAGGTTTCGTAGATGACGAATGGGCACTATCATCGTCATCATTCTCCGCATTAACCATTTTAATGCAAAAAGTGACCCTCTATTTAAAAAGATATTTATTTATTTTATTTCAAACTCTTCCTCAACTCCCGCATCGCCTTCTTAGGACTTTCGGATTTAGAAATAAAACTCCCAGAAACAACAGCATCTGCTCCTGCTTTGACAGCATCTTTGATGGTTACAGGGTTCATCCCACCATCAACCAACACTTTAATTTTCGGATTGATTCTTTTAATTTGTGCAATTTTCTTCAAAGGGGTTTTCATATATTTTGCACCATAGAATCCTGGATGTACGGTTAATACCAATACATGATCAACATATGTTAAATCATCTTTCATCTC
>PCYG01000064.1:0-2468 GCA_002763025.1 Candidatus Woesearchaeota archaeon CG10_big_fil_rev_8_21_14_0_10_32_24
TAAAAATCTCAACTAATTTAATACCCCGTAGCTCTGCTGCGATTGGGATTTTTTATTTATTTTTAATTTATAGTGAGTTTCCATTAAAAGCGAACAATATTAACTTCGTTTAAGCGAATTATATATGAAATTTCATTCAGTAATTAAGGAATTTCAGTTTATTTTTCTTAAAATTTTTATTTTTTTAAAAACCCAATTCTTGTTAAAATAATAACTAGCAAGCGAAATCATGGCAGAGATTACTATGATTGAAACTAAATAATGAAGCCCCATTTGTGTAAGGCTTAATACCAAAGGCCAGGAAATGAGATAAGCAAAACCATAGGTAATTAGAAATCTTCTAATACATTTTAATTTTAAACAATTATGTCCAAATGTAACATAAGTGTGAAATAATAATAATAATATTAACCCACTAATAAGGGCAAATGCATAAGAGTACATATGCCAAACACCTAAAAATTCCGTTAATAAGATTGTTGCTAAAATTTCATAAAGAAAAACAATCGTTCCACCAAATGAAAATATGAGGAATCTAGGGCTAATCCATGATTTTTTTATTTCTTTATGGCCCATGTAGTGAACCAAAATGATATCCTATTTAAATATTTAGAAAAAGGGTTTTTCCCTTTTGCACTAAAATTTCAACAAAATTTTTGGCATCCTAAAAATTTGTTATCAAAAAAAGCTTTTACGAATTTTTATGATTATGTTACTTTTCAACCAAAATAGTTAAAAACTACCTCTCTTTCTGCTTCTTAAAATGGAACGAACACTAATTAAGGATTTAAAAGATTATATCGGCAAGGAAGTATTACTTAAAGGCTGGGTTTCTGAAATGAGAAATCTAAGCAAAGTTAAATTTATTATATTATATGATCGGACGGGAGATATCCAGTCTGTTGCAAATAAAACCACAGAAGAAGCATCTTTTAGCGCAATTGATGATATTTCTAAAGAATCTGTCATTGAATTAATTGGAACTGTAAAAGAACATCCTGAAAGTAAATGGGGTTTTGAAGTTGTAATCAAAAAGGTTACGGTGATTGCAGTTGCAGAAATACCTTTACCTGTAGATCCTTCTGAGAAAAGTCAAACACATATTGATAAACGATTAGATTATAGATTTTTAGATTTACATTCTAAGAGAACACAATCTATTTTCAAAGTTCAATCAACGATTTTACAAGGATTTAGGGATTTCATGTACCAAGAAGGTGCACTTGAAGTTACGTTACCTTCCATAATTGGTGCAAGTTCTGAAGGTGGTACTGATTTGTTTACAATTAAATATTTTGAAAAAGAAGCATTACTTTCACAAAGTTGTCAGTTATACAAACAAATGCTTGCATGTTCTATGGAAAAAATATTCACTGTTTTTACAGCATGGCGTGCAGAGAAACATAATACTGTGCGTCATTTAAATGAATCACGACAGTTTGATTATGAAGAAGCATTTGCAGGTGATAAAAGGGTTATGGCGGTCCTGACACAATGTGTTCAATTTATGATCAAAAAAGTATTACAGGATCGGAAGAAAGAATTAGAATTTTTGGGTGTGGATTTGAAAGTTCCAAAAGAAAAATATATTACATTTGAAGAAGTACGAGAAATCATGAAGAGAGAGGGTATTGAAATGCCAGCTCATGATTTATCTGGTGAAGCTGAGAAAAAACTAGGTGTGCTATATCCACACACCATTGTCTATGTTCATGAGTGGCCTCTTGAAGGGAAACCTTTCTACATCATGCCTCATGGAAAAAATTCTAAAGGATTTGATGCAATTTGGCAAGGAATGGAAATCACCTCTGGTGGACAGCGAGTACATGATCCTAAGTTATTAGAAGAGCGACTAAAAGCACAGGGGTTAGATTTAGCAGCATTTAAGGATTATATTAATTCATTCCGTTACGGTGCACCACCTCATGCAGGTTGGGGCTTAGGTTTGGAACGATTTACAATGTTGATGCTTGGTCTTGATAATATCAGGGAAGCTGTATTATTTCCGCGGGATCGGGATAGATTAACACCTTAAGATCATTCTTTTTTTTCTTTTTATCAGCATAGTAGAAATTCCTTAAAATCTTTGTATTAGAGCACGGCACTTCTTACGAGATAAATCAAATTATCTCGTGTGTCTCGTCTTTGACAGGGCGCTAATACAAAAGATAAAGAGGTTTTCTACAACATTTTATTATCATTAATTTTAAATAGTTCATTAATTTAAATTTATAAATGTCTCACTTACCACGTCTAATTCCTTTTGAAAAGATAATTGGATACGTTTATTGTAAAGATATAGGGGTTTTACCTTGTGAAAATATCTCCGATAAAACTAGATTAATGGTACTAGGGGACTTTTTTATGACAGGGGTTAAGGAGAATTTTATCATTATCCCCGAAGGAGAATTTCCTCAATTTAAAGATGTATTAATACCTCAAAAATATAAGGAATGTTTACAAGTTCT
>PCYG01000064.1:2484-8533 GCA_002763025.1 Candidatus Woesearchaeota archaeon CG10_big_fil_rev_8_21_14_0_10_32_24
TCGAAAAGTATTAAATTTTATTATCACACAATTAGGTGAGCGTATTATATATCTTTCAAACAATGATTTACATAAAATGCTAAAAGGCAAAATATTTCGTAAATAATCATTATTATTTTAACTTCAAGTGTAACTGAAGTTATTGCAATCTTTATATACTTCCTTCATTTTCTTTCTATTGGTAATCATTATGATAAAAGAACAATTGAAAAAATTGAAAGAAAATTGGCTGTTAATTGTATTATTTTTAGTAGTCTTGTTTTTTGTGAGTGGAACGAGTAGTTCTACATTTGATATGGTTGGTGTGAGTAGTAATGGTATGTATGTAAAATCTATGGGTGCTCCAATGGCTGTTCAAGAAAGTATGATGTATGATTCCGGATTTGCTCCGGAAGTTTCTGAAAGAAAGATTGTGGGAACTGTAAGTATGTCTACTGAAGTGAAACGCGGTAATTTCAATGAAATGGAAGCACAATTAAAATCAATTGTTACATCTACCAATTCTTTCTTGCTTAATGAGAATGTACAAATTTATGATAAAACGAAATCTGGCAATTATCAGATTAAGGTTGAAACATCTAAATCTGACGCAGTTGTTACACAATTAAAGAATATTGGTGAAATTCAATCATTCAGTGTTGGAAAGAACGATATTACAGAATATTATGAATCTCTTGAAATTCAATTGAATGCGGAAAAATCTCGGTTACAGAAGTTTCAACAGATGTATGCCGATGCTAAAGAGATCAATGATAAAATTGTTTTGACAAATAATATTTTTGATTTAGAACGAACAATTAAGAATCTTGAAGAACAAATTAAAAATCAAGATAATCGTGTAGATTACACAACAATCTATTTCAATATGCAAGAAGAATCTTCCGGATATGTTTATATTGCACTTGTGAAGTTTTCAGAGCTTGTGAAAGGGTTAGTTGATAGCTTTAACACATTGTTGATGTTAATCTTTGTAGTCTTGCCATATGCAGTAGTTGCTTTGATTAGCTGGTTTGTATGGAGGAAGTTTAAGAAGTAATTTTTTTATTTTTTTTAATTGTTTGCGAATGGGTTTATACCCCGCTGCTTGCAGCGACTAATTAAGAGCAAACACCAAAAACCCAATATTAACCTAAACATACCTTACAGCTTGCTGTGGTTGGGTTTTTGATTAAATTTTTTTATTTTTTTAATAATTTTTCTTTAATAATTTGATATAACCCATATAAAATAAGTGCTGAAATGCCCCCTATCAAAAACCATAATGCAATGTCAATTTGAGGGTATTGAATCTGGGTTGCTGCTAATAAAGGCGCAGAGGCAACTTTTTCGCCGATATCTGCCATTGGTAATGTTTTCATTGCAAAGGATTTTTGTGAGGAATATGGTACTTGGCTAAAGAATTTGATGATTGCACTAATTGCACCGATTCCCAAAGCTACCGGAAGTAAATTTTTGAGTTTTTCCATTAATAAATCATTTCTTTTTGGTGCAATAATAATATATTTATTTGCAAGTTTATAATGGTTAATTACTCGTCCTTTTTCTGAATAATGAAATTCTTCTACTACCACCAATTCTGCTTCCACTAATTTTAGCAAGTGGTAATGAACTGTAGAAATAGGAATCTTCATTGAGGTTGAAATATTTTGTTCAGAATCATCTTTGTTCGCAAGATGATTGAGGATTTTCCTAAAAGTATCTGATGTAATTGTTTCTGCGAGTTTCTTTGTTTTCTTTTCGTTTAGATCTACTAATAGGAAGTTCTGTGTCATATAGCTATAATAATGAAATCTTATTTAAAAAAGTATGGATAACTTTGAGTGAAGTTGAAGTTATTAGATAAAATCAGTGGGGAAGTAGATGGTTCTCACATATAAATATGTAAAAAATAAAGTAATCAACATAATGGATTCCCACCTCTTAAGTTTTTCATTAGTAAATAGGAAGTAATAAATTAAGGCAGCTGTCCCAATTTTTACAGGAAGGTCATAAAATATAACGACATTTGGGACAGTATACGTTGAGATTAAAGCTCCTAATCCTATCCCCAACAAAGGGTTAGTAATGTTACTTCCAATAAGAATACCTGCTGAAATATCTTCTTTCTTTTTGAGAACGGCAATTAAAGAAGTTGTTAATTCTGGGAGAGCAGATGCAATTCCTAATGCAATAACTCCAAAGAAAGAAGCACTAATGTTTAGACTTTGAATGATAATAGTTGAAGCATTAAGAACTTCATCGGCTATGACTGCCATAATTATGAAACAAATTGAAATGATTCCTATTGCTAAAACAACCTGTTTATTTGTAAGATGATTTTTTGTTTCAAAGGATTCACTAATTTTACTTTTTTTAATGTAAATAAGATACACAATATATGCTACTAATAAAATAAAGGCTTCCAATCTTGAAATGTAATGATTAAATGTAAATATCCATACTAATATTGAAGCCAGGATTAATCCCCCCATTTGCGGAAAAAGGTTTTTACGAATTATAATTAATCCCCCTAATAACCTAATTACCGGAAGAATCAAATTTTGTTGAAATACATCGGAACCAATATTTGTTCCTAATAACAATGCAGAAAAAGTATTTATTGTTAATGGATTTTTAATAATATGAACACTTCCAATTATATGTGTCATAATCTCTGGCAAACTTGTACCGATGGAAAGTACAGTTAATCCAATAAATGTGCCAGAAAGACCATAATGACTTGCAACCTGGATCGAGTTTCTTAAAATAAGTTCTGCAATTATTATAATTAGAACAAAACCAATGATTACGGTGAGGATTTCTGTGAGCATATGGTTGTAAAAATAGAAAAGTATTTATGTGTTTTTATATAATATCCAGAATATGAACGAAACTTTTGAACAACGAAATAAACGAGTTGAATCAGATAAAGCGTGGGAAACAAGTTATACACGAAGAAGTATTATTGCAGCCATTACATATCTGATTGTAGTATGGTTTCTATATTTGATAAATGCACCTACTCCTTGGCTTAATGCGTTTGTGCCTACAGCAGGTTTTGTGTTATCTACATTAACTTTACCATTCTTTAAGAAATGGTGGCTACGGAAAATTTATAAGAAGTAAAATAATCATTCTATCAAGATGTTTGATATAATTTCAATTGGTGATGTAACGGAAGATGTATTTGTGCAAGTATCTGATGGAGTTACGCTTCATGGTTATCATTTAGATTTTGAATTTCCAACAAAATTGGGTATTGAAAAAGTTGATAAACTCGTTGGTGGTAATGCGGGAAATATTGCGATTGGTTCTTCTCGTTTAGGTTTAAAATCAGCATTATATGCAGAAGTTGGTGCGGATTCACAAGGTGATTTGATTTATAGAAGTATGCGTGAGAATGATGTTAGTACCAGGTATTTCTTCCGAAAGAAAGGTCAGAAAACTAATTATTCCGTTGTGTTATATTATAAAGGTGATCGGACAATTTTAGTGCATCATGAGAAACGTGATTATAAGTTTCCCAGATTGGGAAAAGCAAAATACATCTATTTAACTTCTATGGCGAAAGGATCTGAGAAAATATTTGATCCTTTGTTGAAATATCTTAAGAAAACAAAAGCAAAGATGGGTTTCAATCCTGGTACACACCAATTAAATTTTGGTTTGAAGAAGATCAAACCAATGTTAGAAGCAACTGAAGTTGTATTTCTTAATGTAGAAGAAACGCAAAAGTTACTTGGGACTAAGAAACGTGATATGATGTATCTCACAAAGAAGTTGCAAGAAACTGGTCCTAAGATTGCGTGTGTAACGGATGGTCCTAAAGGAAGTTATTGTTACGACGGTTTTAGATATTTATTTTGTCCGATCTATGATGTTCCAATTATGGAGAGAACTGGTTGTGGTGATGCATTTTCAGTTGGGTTTATGAGTGCTTTGTGTAAGGGGAAAGATATTGAAGAAGCAATGAAATGGGGGACGATTAGTTCGGCAGGTGTAGTGCAGAAAGTTGGTCCCCAGAATGGATTGGTACAGCTATCGTTGATGAAGATAGCGTTGAAAGGAAATCCTAAGTTTATGGTAAGGGAGTTTAATACAGCTGAAGTTAAGACAGGGAATCTGTATACCCCTGTTAAAATCAAGAAGTTCTAAACAAAAATTTCAACGGAGCAAGCATTGGAATATTTATACCTAGAAGGGAATCAAAAACCCAACCACAGCAAGCTGTGGGGTATGAACCCATTTGCAAACAATCAAAATCTTTAATTTTATAAACTCCAACATCTTTCTAACTTAAAAAAAAAGAGGTAACAATGTTAGCATCAACAAAAATTATTTTACAAAAAGCACATAAATACAATTATGCAGTGCCACATTTTAATATTAATAATATGGAAATTGTACAAGGTGTTGTACAAGCAGGTGTGAACCTGAAATCTCCATTGATTCTTGCAACTTCTGAAGGGGCAATTAAATATGGAGGTATGAATTTTTTATATGAACTTGTTAAAACTTCTTCTGAATTAGCAAATATTCCCATTGCGTTACATTTAGATCATGGAAGGGATGTTGATATAATTAAGAAAGCAATTAGATTAGGATATTCTTCAGTCATGTTTGATGGATCCCATTTAGCGTACAAAGAAAATCTGCGTATTACAAAACAACTTGCAAATCTTGCGCATAAGAAAGGAATTTCTTTAGAAGCTGAACTTGGTACGATTGGTGGTGCAGAAGATTTGGTGTCTGCCAAAAAAATAATTTATACAAATCCGGAAGAAGCAAAAGATTTTGTGGAAAGAACGGGATGTGATTTTTTTGCAGTTGCAATCGGCACATCACATGGTGCATTTAAATTTAAAGGAAAGGCTCATCTCAGACATGATATTTTGAGAGAAATTAAACGTGTGACAAAGATACCTTTAGTCCTTCATGGTGCATCCGGTGTTCCTGAGAAAATGGTGAAGGAAGCAGAAAAATATGGTGCGAAGTTAACAGGTGTTTATGGTGTACCAAATTCACAGATTAAATTAGCAATCAAGAATGGGATTAATAAAATTAATACAGATACAGATTTACGCTTAGCATTTGATGCAGGTGTACGTAAATTCTTAGCACAGAAACCGCAAGATTTTGATCCACGACATATACTTGGACCCGCACGAGAAGAAATTAGAAAAGTAGCAGAGGAAAGAATAACATTATTCGGAAGCATAAAGAAGGCTTAAATCTAAAACAGAAAGCATGGTACTTTATTGGTTCTTTACTTCTTTCTCTTATTTTTGCCAGAATCATTTTATTTTTTTCACCAAGCATTAATTTTAATCTTGGACCATTTAATGTTCATCATCTTTTCACAGGATCCATATTATTGGTTATTTGTACCATCTTTCTTATTCTTGGATTTATGAATCGTATTACGATTACTCTTGCTGGTGTTTCTTCAGCGTTAATTTTGGATGAGTTGGTATATCTTATGGGGACGGATGGCAGTGATGCTGCTTATCTTACATCTATTTCTTTTTGGGGTGCTGCAGGACTTACAATTTTTGTTCTTCTTCTCATTGTAGGAGTTTATTATGAACGAAGTAAATTAAATAAACGACATCATGTGAGGATTAAGAGATGAAAGTATTCATCGCATCTGATCATGGCGGATTTAATTTAAAAAAAGAATTAATTGAATACCTTATTAAAAAAGGTCATAATGTTCGTGACCTTGGTCCATTTGCTTACAACAAAGAAGATGATTATCCCGATTTTGCTATTCCTCTTGCAGAATCAGCTGTAAAAGAAAAAGCAAAAGGTATTGTGATTTGCAGAAATGGGCAGGGAATTTGTATTGCTGTGAATAAAGTTAAGGGGGCTAGAGGGGTTACAGGTTTTTCTATGAAAGAAGCGAAAACTACGCGATTAGATGATGATGCAAACATCTTAAGTTTACCAGCAGAGTATCTTGAGAAAGGTATGGCAAAAAAAATTGTGGATGTATGGTTGAATACAAAATTCTCAGGAAAGATTCGTCATAAAAGAAGGTTGAATAAAGTTAGGTTATATGAACAATGAA
>PCYG01000016.1:0-429 GCA_002763025.1 Candidatus Woesearchaeota archaeon CG10_big_fil_rev_8_21_14_0_10_32_24
ACCTGTACAAATCAAAGCTGTTCTACATCCATTTGTGAATCAATGGTTTTTTTCTAAGTTTAAGGCCTTTAGTCCGCCACAACTTTTTGCAGTTTATCCCATTCATTGTAGGCAGAATGTCTTAATTTCATCCCCCACAGGATCTGGGAAAACGCTGACTGCATTTCTTTCAATTTTAAATGAGTTGATTGATTCTGCGGAAAAACAGATTCTTGAGGATCGTGTATATTGTATCTATGTGTCTCCATTGAAAGCATTATCTTCAGACGTTTCTGTGAATCTTCTAGAACCCTTAAAAGAAATGGAAGAGATGGTGGGAAAAATATTTGGCATTCGTGTTGGACTTAGAACAGGCGATACAACTCCTTACGAAAAACAAAAAATGGCGAAGAATCCACCCCACATCTTAATTACAACGCCGGAGAGTTT
>PCYG01000016.1:474-6458 GCA_002763025.1 Candidatus Woesearchaeota archaeon CG10_big_fil_rev_8_21_14_0_10_32_24
AAACAAACGTGGGGTTCACATGAATCTTACAATGGAACGTGTGCAACGTATTTCACCAGGATTATCTAGAATTGGATTATCTGCAACCATTGCACCATTAGATGAAATTGCACGGTTTTTAGTAGGATATAATACAGATACAGAACGCGATTGTGGGATTGTAGATGTGCAATACACAAAAGAACAAGATTTCAAAGTTCTTTCACCTGTTAAAAGTTTAGTTGAAGATTCATACATGATGAAACATCAAAAAATGTATGATTTAATTCATGATTTGGTACAGGAACATAAAACAACTTTAATTTTTACAAATACGCGTGCTGCAACGGAACGTGTGGTTCATACATTGAAAGAAATGTTTCCTAAATTTTATATTGAAGGAAATATTTCAGCACATCATGGAAGTTTAAGTAAAGAAAATCGTTTTAAAACCGAACAAGATTTACGAGATGGAAAATTAAAGGTTGTTGTTTCTTCAACAAGTTTAGAGTTAGGTATTGATATTGGATTTGTGGATTTAGTATTATGTTTAGGGTCGCCAAAATCTGCTGCACGTTTTCTCCAGCGCGCGGGTCGCGCAGGCCATCAGTTACATTCAACTGTGAAAGCACGTATCATAGTTATGGATCGTGACGATTTAGTAGAGTGTGCTTTACTTTTAAAGTCAGCAATTGAGAAAAAAATTGATCGAGTGCAAATTCCACGAAATGCATTAGATGTTTTAGCACAACATATCTTTGGTATTGCAATTAATGAAGTCATAAACATCTATGAATTATTTCATTTAATTAAAGCATCGTATTGTTATCACACATTAGAATGGGATGATTTTTTTGAACTTATTAAATTTCTTTCTGGTCAATATGTTAGTTTAGAAGAACGTCACGTGTATGCACGTATTTGGTATGATCCTGAATCTGGCGATATTGGAAAGAAAGGAAAACTTGCACGCGTGATTTACATGACAAATATTGGTACAATTCCTGAAGAATCTCATATTAAAGTTAAAATAGGGGAGCAAGTTGTGGGATCCATAGATGAAGGATTCCTTGAACGGATGCGTCCAGGTGATGTATTTGTGTTAGGGGGGAATGTCTATATGTTTCGGTTTACTCGTGGTATGACGGCACAGGTTTCTACCTCTGTAAATAGACCTCCAACCGTGCCATCCTGGTATTCTGAAATGTTGCCGTTATCATTTGATTTAGCGATGGAAATTAATAGATTCAGGCGATTAATGGATGACAGGTTTGAAAATAAGGAACGTAAGAAAGATATCCTTGCATTTATTGATCAGTATCTCTATGTGAATGAAAAAGCAGCTGAAAGTATCTATCAATATTTCTATGAACAATATCATTTTTCTGCGATTCCACATGATAAAAAAATTGTTGTGGAAACTTATACAGATAGAGGACGGACGTATGTCATTTTCCAAACATTGTTTGGAAGGCGTGTAAATGATTGTTTATCCAGATCATTAGCATTTGTAATTGGACGTTCCCAACATAGAGATGTTGAAGTGGGAATTAGTGATAATGGATTTTATCTTTCAGCTGAAAAAACATTCAATCCCATGCGTGCTTTTGAACTATTAAAACAACAAGATTTTCGTGCTGTATTAGAAGAATCCATTGATAAGAGTGAAGTGCTTGCACGAAGATTTAGACATTGTGCAGGACGAAGTTTGATGATTTTACGTAATTATATGGGCCGATCAAAAAATGTAGGACGAATGCATATTGGAAGTAAAATTTTATTCAATGCAGTGAAAAGGATAGATCCTAACTTCAGTATTTTAAAAGAAGCACGGAGAGAAGTGTTGGAAGATCAAATGGATATTATTCATGCACAACAGATTATTGATTCTGTCATTAAAGGACCTGCAATCATCATTGAAAAAAATACAAAGATGCCATCTCCGTTTGCATTTGGTTTAATCATGGCTGGTTATTCTGATGTGATTAAAGTAGAAGATAAACAAGAATTCTTGAAACGGATGCATCAGCAAGTTCTTGCACGGATTGAATTAAAATTAGGGAAACAAATTGTCAAAGAGAAAATAGAAGAATTTTCATATCAGAAATATTGGGAAGATGCAAAACAGGAATCCGATGATAAAAAAGATATGTATAAAGAAAAGTTAAAAATGCAGGTGTGGAGTTTGAAACATCTTCCTGTTTATGCGAAAGAAGAAATAATCAAATTAATTGAAACAGGTGGCATGAGTGCACGTGTGACAAAAGAATTAAAGGAACATAAAAAAGAGATTCAAGAAGATTGGCCTCAAGGATTGAGGGAATTTATCTTGGAAAAGATTTAATTATTGTAACATCAAATCTACCAGTGAATCAGGATCTGTAGAGCTTTTAGCAACTTCTTTCCAATGGTCTACAGCTTCTCTGCATATAGAAAGATCTTGTGTTTGAATTCCCGCAATATATCCTTCAATACGATTATCTCCCTGACAGGAGATATAATCTCTACACACTTGTGGTCTTTCTTTGTAGATTGAACAAGAGCCTTTGCGTAGATTAACACATGCTCCCGTTACTTCATCATTAAGTAAGTAGAATAATCCTTCTTTTTTAATTGTGAATCTTTTTAATGTATTAAATTCAAATTCAGTGACTTCTTTATCTTTAATATAACAACATGCACCCTGACAATAATCAGATTTTGGTCCATTGCATGTAAATAGATTCAGTTGCATATCCTTAATGTAGGAATGGGATTTATAAACCTTTTTTCCAAAATAGTAATTAATTTTGGGGATATAACTTTTCTAACTTATCCTTCCCACCTTTTGTTTTTAGAAGTCGTTTCTTAAATTGTTCATGTTTATCAAAAATTGCGTTAATAAATTCTGTATGTGGTTTCTTCCATTTCGTCGGATTTTCTCTAACATACTTTGCCCAACGTACAATTTGATCATCATGTGAAGTTCTCATAGTCTAAGTTTCTTTATCATTTCTTTAATTGTGTAAATTTCCCCTTCATTAACATCTTCGGCAAAAACAATGCGTAAATGCTTTGCATCTTCCATATCCTTTGGACTTTTTAAAAGTTCTTCTTTGAACGCAATATTTATATTTATATTACTAAACCAAATATCTAATCCAGTTAAAGGGATTTTGATTCTTGTATTGATTTGATGTTCATCTAATAAATCCTTGACAAATTTAACCTCCATTTCAGGAAGTGGTTTATCTTTCCATGTAAATCTAACTGATGTATTATTTTGAAGGTATTCATATATTACATCAGGTTGGGAAGATTGCATACAAACAAAACCATTCTTAATTAAATCATCAAATAATACCTTGAATTCTTCTTGATTTAATTTTTTAATAATCATATCAATATCTTCAGTTCCTCGTGTTCTTCCAGAAGCAATAACTAAGAAACCAGAGACAATAATATATTTTGTATGTTTTTCTACAATTTTACAGAATTCCTCACAAAATTTATCTAATATGTTTCTATCATCAATTTGTCTCATGTTATTTTATGGTTTTTTAGATTATTTAAATTTTCCTATATTAACTTTCCCAGTAAAAACATTATGTTTATCCCTTACAATCTTTACATCAATTTTTTTATCTTTTTGATATCGTACACCAGGTACTGAGATATTCCGATCTTGAGAAACTGCTATTACGGAATTTGTAAAGCGATCTTGACATTTAATTATTGCATGAACCTCATCACCTTCATTGAAAGGTTTTGGCAATGGTTTCAATTTACGGATGTCAAAATCTTCTTTTTGTAATTTTAGTTTAATATTATGTTTCTTTTCTAATTTTTCTAATAATATGTAGAACTCTTCCCAACTCATTTCCTTACCTGGACTACGTCCCGTTTTATACTGCAGGAAATTCTGAATTCCTAAGATTGGTTGTTTCTTTAAGGATTTTACATATTTGATAACTTCTTCAATTTCTTTTTCGTTATATTCTTTTACCAAAACAGGTGCTAAAATTACTTTCAATTTTTCAGATGCATAGGCAATCATATTTTTCACATGTTTGACATTATAATTTTTGACACCAGCCATCTCTTTTGCAATTTTCTCATCAATGGCATCAAGACTCATGTTGACTTGTAACTTATCATTTTTTGCTAATTCATCAATTTTTTCTTTTGAAAGAAGTGTGCCATTTGTATCTATAGATATTGTATGAACTCTTTTCATTTTCTGAATATTAGAAATTAATAATGTCATGTCTTGATAGAGGAACGGTTCACCTTGTACACCAATATGAATTTCAACCTCTTCATCTAACCATGCTAAGAATTTTTCTAATTCTTCAACCATATACGCTTCTTCAATGACGAAATCATTTTTCTTTGAAGAGATGCCTTCGGAAATTGAACAATAGACACAATCCAAATTACAGGATGTTATTGGTTTAATTTCAACAATACTAGATTCTCTGTATACAATCCCAAATGCAACATTGCCAATTAATGGAATGCCAGAATTTCTGTGAATGTAAGTCGCATCATTTCCTGTGATGATATTTGTGAGATATTCAAAATGTTTGTTTAATAAATTAGAGAACCTGAATTCAGCTTTCTTTTGACCAAGATTAAAAATAATCTTATTCTGTTCAACTTTATAGCCAGCAATTTTTGCCAATTCTGTTTTAGGAATAGAAGTTTTGAATAATTTCAGAAGTGTTACAACTACATCATCTTCATTTTCCATGAATGAAAGTGTTTCGTAGGTCAGTTCTGCCATAAGAGGGAAAAAGAGGGGTGTTTATATAAAATTAATCTTTGTTTTGGCTCATATGAAATCTTCTTAGTTTTTTTGTATTAGTATGTTTTTAATTTATTTAGACACCATGATTATTTTTTTGCGAAAAGTTGTAAAAAATGTGGCTCCATTGGCAAAACAACGAAATACGTACTTTTATTGGTAATACTTTAGAAAAATGAAGCAGAAATAGCACCGACTCACTTTTCTGCTGGTTGGATTGCACTGCGGGCACCCCGTAAGCACGAGCAACGAGTTGCTGGGGGTTCCTTTCGGAACCGGACGTCACCTACCCGCAAAGAAATGTTAGAGTCGATAAACGTTCATAAATTGGTGCTTTCTCTGCTTCAGAACACTAAAGTATTACTTTTATTGAAAAGAATTAAATAGAAACTTCAATTTTTAAATTAAATGTTATATCTCTCAGAAGAAGATCTCATTTATTGTTATGAAGAAGGTGTAAGAGTAAAGCTTTATTCAAGAATCCCTAAACAAGATGGAGATATAACCAGAATTAAGACTGGATTTATGAAGGGATTATATGATCCTAGTGAAACAAAAGTGATGATTTATCTTCCTCATATTGCTGATTTTCCTGATTATGCAAAAACTTTGTTTCATGAATTAGCACATGCTGTTGATTATGCGCTTTTTGATGATCGTTATTCTGAAGAAGAAATTGAAACAATTGCAGTTCAAACTTATAATGTGAAGCCTTCTTTATTTGATTTTATTAAAGAGATGTATAAATTAAGGAATACAAAATTTGAAAGGAATAAACTTATGTGAACGGCCAATTTGAACTAAATATTTATATAATCTAAATCTACACGACATATTATGATGCCTTGGATGACACTGGCAGTTGCAAGTTTAATAGTGATACTTGGAATCATGATGGCAATTATTTCTTATAAAAATAAAGGAAAAACAAAGAGGGGACCTGATTATTATACATTTTTTCTTATGGGCTTGATTTGGTTGCCCATTGGAATTTTTCAATTGATTACAGGGGGATCTTCAATATTTTTTATCTTAAGTTTACTTTTCTTAGGGATTGGTTTCTCTCACAAGAAAGATTGGAAGAAGAATCATGTCTCGTTTAGTAAATTTTCTGGAAATAAGAAGAAAATAGCATTGGCAGTAATTATGGGGTTAAGTGTATTTGTGTTATTAGGTATATTGATTGTTTGCGAATGGGTTCATACCCCGCTGCTTGCAG
>PCYG01000016.1:6489-11163 GCA_002763025.1 Candidatus Woesearchaeota archaeon CG10_big_fil_rev_8_21_14_0_10_32_24
TTTTTTCTTAAATTTTTAAGAATCTTGCTTATTCAACTCCACCACAACAATATTTTTAAACCCATTCTTACCTCAAAAATAGGTGGAAAAAGAAAGTATTCTCAACATTCCTGATCATAACCTCACACCAGGCATGAAGCAGTACAAAGAGGCAAAACAGCTTAATCCTGATTGTGTTATTATGCTTCGTATGGGTGATTTCTATGAATTATTCTATGAAGATGCGATTATAGCTTCTAAAGAGTTGGACATTACATTAACCCAGCGAGGGAAGAATGAAAAGGCAGCTCCTCTTGCGGGTGTGCCCTATCATGCTTTAGAACCATATCTTGGAAAACTTGTAAAGAAGGGATATAAAGTTGCGATTGTGGAACAGTTAGAAGATCCTAAGTTAGCAAAGGGGCTTGTGAAACGTGGCACAATTAGAATCGTGACACCAGGAACACTTGTGGATAGTTCTATGCTTACAGAGAACGAAAATAATTATTTGATGTCACTTACAATCAAAGGAGATGAATTTGCAGCTGCGTTTTGTGATTTATCTACAGGTGAATTCTTCACATCTTCATTTACATCTGAACAAAATTTGATGAATGACCTTATAAGATTTCAACCAGCTGAATGTATCATTCCGGAAAGTTTGAAAGTTAATATAGAATTATGTGAAAAAATACAAGCACAAAATTGTTTTGTGAATACGATTGAAGATTATTATTTCAAACCAGAAAAAGCAAAAGCAGTGTTACTTGGACATTTCAATAGAGGATTTGAATCGTTTGGTCTTAATGAACATCCATTAAATTTAGCTGTATCCGGTGGATTGATGCAATATCTTATTGCTACACAGAAGAATGCATTGTCACATTTAAAAAAGATTTCTTTGCATAGTAATCATCATCATATGATCATAGATTCTTCAACATTTAGAAATTTGGAATTGACAAAAAATATTCGTGATGGCACTTCTAAAGGTTCATTATTATCTGTCATGGATAAAACAGTGACTTCTCTTGGTGCACGGTTGTTACGGAAATGGATTAAAACGCCATTGTTGAATAAAGAATCGATTGAAAAGAGATTGGACGCGGTTGAATTATTACGAAAAAATATTATCCAACGTGAAGAAATTGTGTCATTGTTAAAAGATGTCTATGATTTAGAACGGTTAATTAGCCGTGTGAATTATGGGAATGCTTCTCCTAAGGATTTGCTGGCATTGAAACAATCTTTACAACAAATCCCATTACTTAAAAGAAAATTAAAATGTGATAGTTTATTATTACAATCCATTGGAGAAATGTCTTCTTTGGAAATCATTACAACTCTCATTGAAAAATCACTCAAGGAAACTGCCCCTTTAACTATAAGGGAAGGTGGTATGATTAAATCTGATTTTAATGAAGAGTTATCAAAGTTACATGATATTAAAAAAAATGGGACGAAATATTTACAACAAATTGAATTACGTGAAATAGAAAAAACTGGAATTTCATCTTTAAAAATTCGGTATAATCGTGTCTTTGGTTATTTCATTGAAATCACAAAGAAACATCTTCATGCAGTACCAGAACATTACATAAGAAAACAAACAACTGCGAATTCTGAACGATACATTACAGAAGAATTGAAAGTAGAAGAAGAAAAAATCCTAGGTGCAGATGATAAAATTAAAGCTCTTGAATATGATTTATTTCAAAGAGTTGTAAAAGAAATTGCGGTTGAAACCGAAGAAATTCAAAAGACCGCTGTGAAGATTGCAGTCTTAGATGTTCTTTGTAGTTTTGCAAAAGTAGCTGCGGAACAAAATTATGTAAAACCAGAGATTGTATCACAGAATCTGATTCACATCTGGAAAGGACGACATCCTGTTGTTGAAAAAATGGTTGACAGATTTGTCACAAATGATATTATTCTCAATGAAAATGAAATGATGATAATTACCGGTCCAAACATGGCGGGGAAATGTGTTACGGGTGATACAATTGTATATACAGATAAAGGTATGATACCAATTGAAAACTTTAAACCTAAAAAAATTAAACAAGAAGAATTTCTTCCATTTAAATTAAATCTTTCTTCTCTCAAAGGAAAGGAACAAACCTCACATTTTTATTATGATGGAAAAAGGTCTACTATTAAATTAAAAACACGTTTTGGTTATGAAATAGAAGGAACTCCAAATCACCCAATCTTTGTTAGAACAAAAGAAGGGCAAGAGATTTGGAGGAAACTTGGTGATATTCAAAAAGATGATTTTATCATTATTAAAAGAAATATTAATCTATGGGGGAAGAAAAAAGCGATTCCTAAGAAAATATTAAATGAAATATTAACTTATAAATTCCATCATAATGTTAAAAAGCATAATCTGCCTCAAATAATTGATGAGGATCTGGCTTATCTTATAGGTTTATTAATTGGTGATGGAACATTAACTTATCGGAATGATATTTACTTATCTAATATTGATTTAGATATTATTAATGAATTTAAAAGAATCTCTCTTGAACAATTTGGAATCGTTGTTAAGACTAAGAAGAATGAAAAAGATCATTCTTTTACAAGTAGACAAATAAGGTTTTTCTTTGAAAAAATAGGTGTTGGATATAATAATGCTTTAAAAAAAGAAATTCCTTGTTCAATTATGCAAGCACCAAAGATAATCGTAAAATCATTCCTTCAAGGTCTTTATGATACAGATGGGTTTGTTTCAAAGAGATATGGAAATGCCAGTTTATCAACATCTTCATTAAAACTTGCAAAACAAGTTCAAATTATTCTTTTGAATTTTGGCATTATTTCGTCATTAAAACTTAAAAAAACAAAACGAAATGATAATTATCGTGTTCAAGTTTATGGGGAAAATGCTATTCTCTTTCACCAGTTAATTGGTTTGAGAGTTCATCGTAAAAGCATACGTAAAGATCTAGCATCAAATGTTAGGATGCCAAATGATGGGATTCCTCACCTTAAATATATCTTAAAAGAAATACAAACACGTATTGTAGAAAAAAAGGATAAAATAACTTCTTTAAAAAAAATGAAAAATATTAATTCTATATTTTATACTTATATTCCAAATAATCGGAATATTTCGTATCATAAACTGAAGGAATTAGTAGAATATTGTAATAATAATGATGTTAAATGCGGAGAATTAAATCATTTTTTAAAAAACAATTATTTTTATGATTCTATTGCCAATGTTCAAAAATCCTCTAAAAAGAAAGATGTTTACGATTTTACTGTTCCTAAAACTCATTCGTTTATTGCTAATGGATTTGTAAATCATAATTCTACTGTGATGCGACAAACTGCGCTTATTGTATTGATGGCACAAATGGGTTCATTCGTTCCTGCAGAAGAATGTGTGATTGGGATTAGTGATCGTATATTCACAAGAGTAGGGGCATACGATGATCTTGCATCCGGACAATCTACATTTATGGTAGAGATGACAGAAACCGCTTCCATTCTTCATAATGCAACTGAACGAAGTTTAATTATTCTTGATGAAATAGGACGTGGCACAAGCACATTTGATGGTGTAAGTATTGCGTGGAGTGTCGCTGAACATATTTATAATAAAATCAAAGCAAAAACATTATTTGCGACACATTATCATGTGATGAATAAACTTGCAGGGAAATTTGATAAAATTAAGAATTATAACATTGCTGTAAAAGAGAAGGAAGGGGATATCATATTTCTACGTAAATTAATTGAAGGTGGCACGGATCAAAGTTATGGAGTTCATGTTGCAAAATTAGCAGGGTTACCATTTGAAGTTTTGGAACGAGCACGTGAGATTCAGGAAGTTCTAGAAAAAGATGATGATATGGTAAATAAGATTAAAGTGAAGAAGTTGCAGGAACAGAAAAGTTTGGATGGGTGGGGAAAGTAATTATTCATTATTTCTCAATACTTTATTTTCTATTGAATTATGCCGAAGGATAGAAATCTTTATAAATTTATAACGTCGGTTTAATTCATGGTAAAATATGATCATTTTTTAGCACCAGATTTTATCTCTGAATTTGCAAATTTGGTGTTATATTATGATACACATAAATCTTCTTTTAACCCATCTTTTTTTGAAGAGTGTGAAGCATTTAGAAATCTTGTTGGTATGGGTGTTGGAATTCTTCCATACGTTCATCAAGCTGTAACTAATCATGAGATAGGTATATCTCTTATTTCTGGATGGTCAGGTTTAATACAGAAAATTGTTGGTGAAACAGATTATGATATTCCTTCCGAAATAAAAAATAAAGCTAATCTAATGTGTGTACATGTTAAGGATTGGTTAGAACAACGTGGAACTGTTTTAGATGAAACTTTAGATGCTAAAACTTTTCGGGAGGATTTACAAGGTAAGTATGATCTTGTAAAACCTATTTAGGAAATTTAAGTTAATTAAATTATTTTATTTTTTATTAACATTATAGGGTGTTGTCAAGTTAAATGTCAAAACAAATTAAAATTGTACATGTTCATTACACTAAAGGAGATTATAGTTGACTATACCACATTATCCAATCTGGGTAGAAGTTCGGGCACCGAAAAATTTTAACTTCACCAAATAGTTAATAGAAAAGTTTATTTTGTCGTCTACAAATAACACTTCTAATGGTTCAATTAAACTTATTTAGTTTCAAAAGAGATAAGAAACTT
>PCYG01000034.1:0-1218 GCA_002763025.1 Candidatus Woesearchaeota archaeon CG10_big_fil_rev_8_21_14_0_10_32_24
CTGGTTTTGTAAATCAATATATAATTTGGTGTAGTATAGAAAATTACACAGTATCAGAAATTTATTAAATTAATGATAATATAAGTTATAAGTATAATTTATAGAAGGGTTCTGTAAAAATCATTAATAACTATGATTTAATTCTCCCTATTTCAACCACATACTTCCCTTTTACAGAAGAATTCCAGAATAAAAAAGTAACTCAAAATTATTTGAGTGAAACATCAGCAACGGGGGTGTATACTTTGCCATTAAATTCAAATGCTTTTCCTACTTCAAGAGCAGATTGAACTCGTACTTCCAATGCCTTGTGCACCGACGCTACCCCGACCAGACGCCCCTTATCCCAATCCAGATTGTTGTTGCCATCAGCAACGGAGAAATTGTCAGTAGCCCAAGCGGTCCAAGACCGCATTGTCGACTTGCCATCTTTTGTAGTTCGATTAAAATGAACATTTAACAGACTATTAGAAGATAGACTATCTTCGTGTACAAGATGAACGTATGAAGTGAGATCTCGTCCTCTGCCAAGAACCTCCCACACTTTAGCAACAGATTTGTTTGAAGGAGTCCATACCCCCTTCTTTTTTACATATCCCTGACCCCTTGCTTCCTGAACTTCATCAGCAGTCAAATAGACAACTTTGTCTTTCTGCTCTTTTAATTCTTGCCATGCGTCTACAGAAAGAACTAATGCTCCATTATATAAATCACTTTTATAAGTTATCTCACGCAATGCCTGAGCATCAAAAACAATTAAATGGTCTCCTTTTATTCCAGCAATAGATCCCTCTCCAGTACATATATAATTTTCCCGCCATGCTTTCCTTACATCCTTTGGTGCATTCATTCTTCGCTCAAGAACATACGCAAATGAAACAGGATCACGAGGAAGATCTATTTGTTCATCTAACTCATTTCTACCACTTACTAAAAGAGGCATTTGCCCTCTTAGTTGACCATAAAATTCTCTATGTGGTTCTACTAATCTTTCGCTTTTTCCTGATAATCGTAGTGTCATTTTTGCATCACCTTGTTGTATATTTATACCTGAAAAGAGAGGTTATATATAAATTATTCTCTATTGGTGAGTAATAACGCGAAAAACGCCCCATTTCTTTCTTAAAACTATAACTTAATTCTCCCTATTTCAACCACATACTTCCCTTTTACAGAAGAACCCCAGAAAGTAAACGGTTTAAAATTTTTTTTAATTTC
>PCYG01000034.1:1252-9425 GCA_002763025.1 Candidatus Woesearchaeota archaeon CG10_big_fil_rev_8_21_14_0_10_32_24
GTTTAAAATTTTTTTTAATTTCCACAATTTTTTTGTTCTCATCTAAAACCAAAACATGAATAGGATAAAATACAAAAAAATTATGTAAAGAAACTTTCCTTTCTGAAGGAAATTCCATGATTAAATTTTTTTTTGTACGAAACATTAATCCACGTGCTTGTAACCATAACGATTTACAATAAATCTCTTGTTCTGAAATGATAACATCATCTATTTTAATCATTTTTCCACAAATCATCTCCTACATAATGAATATTTTTAATCACTTTACCAGATGTTGCAGCTCGCAGATCTTCAGTTCCAAGAAGTGCAATTCCTACCGCTAAAGGATTTCCATTATTTTGATCAACAACAACAACAACATCATTTTTAGCAATGCCTTCTTGAATTTCCATGACACCAGGACGCATAATATCTGCCCCATTCACAACAAATTTCACTGCACCCATATCCACCATCACTTTTTTCAAACGTTCATGTGTTTGTAAATATTTTAGTGTTGGAATTGGTTTCCCATTATAATAAAAAAAGGAAGGTTCATTGTTAATATATAATATCTTATGTGTGTCTTCTTTCAGAATACATTGATCTTTCTTCGTCAATTTTAAACCTAATTCCTTATTTATGTCCTTAGCTTTCAAACCTGTTTGTTTCATGGATAAATAATTTGAAATTTATAAATACCTATTTCAATATGACTTCTATTTACTAATTCTTTTTTACCTAAATGAACTTTCTCTTTATTAACAATAGTGCCATTTGTTGATGTATCTTGTAATTCACAAATCCAATGATAAATATTTCTATTATCCTTTTGTAAAAGTTTCCATACAATTTTACAATGACCATAGGATGATATATTTTTAGTTAAAGGTAAATCGGGCATAATAATTCTATCAACAGAAGCATTTTTATGATCCAAAATAGGTCCTAATGAAAGATGCTTCTCAAACATTTCTTGATCAATATTATTTGCACGTCCAATCAACATTGGTTTAAACCGAACTGGAAATTTAAAAATCCTACCACCATCTGCAATCATAATTAGTTCAGCTTCTCTCTTAATTGTTCCTTTATTTAATTCGGAATCAAAGCCTCTTTGATTTCTTGTTGCTGGTAATACTCCTGTAAATCCCATCTTATCTACCTCTTATCAAACTGTTTATATCCTAACCAAATTAAAACAGCTAATGCAATTCCTAATAATATAAATTTCAACACATCATCTGCATGTCGCCAATAACGAATTGTACCATATAATAACAATAATACGCCACCTGCCAAAATTCCTGTACTGATTGCATCTTTATTTAACATAACACCTGCAATGATTGCAAGTATTCCTATAATTATTGCGACAACAAAGACAACAAGATCATGTTGATTCTGTGCAGTTTCAAATTCTTGATAACATTCTTTTGTATTTCTACAAAAATATCCTTTAACAGGGACAGATTCTTTAATTCCTTTAACTCCTTCAGCTCTTGGTTCTAATAAATCATCCCAAATGCCTCCGGCTTCTTGACATGCCGATTCATTTGTGAGCTCATAAACCTCTGGACAGAATTTTGCAGATTCCGGAGCATCATGAAATACCTCAATTCCATACCCTATAAAGAATACAAAGATAATTGCAATTGCAACTGTGAGTAAAAACTTTTTCTTTCCCATAACTAAAATACTTGCTTTTAGAGTTATAAAGTTTGTGTGCTAAACGGTGTCCCTTAAAAGTGATAAATTTTGTGAGATAAGTTTATAAATAGCCCCCTTAATGAAAGACCTCCAATGGCAAGAATAGGCACAGACGATATGCACAAGATTTTAGTAGATAGTGCTCTAGAAAGAAAATTATATGGTCGTTATGATTTTGCCGCATTAAATGTTGTGGGAAGTGGTGCATATGGAGTTGTATTTGAAGAACCATTTACTGTTGATAACCACCCAATTATTAGAAAAGTTGATTGTATTATCGCAACGCCAAAAAAATCATCTGATACATTTAAACCTTTAGATGAAGTCGTTTACCAATTAGAAAAAGTTGGTAATGAAAATAAGTATATTGTGTCATGTGATAGAGATTTATCTATTTTAAATATAGACCAAACATTACGATTACAAAAATGTGTTACACAATACGAAGCACTTCGTGATTTAAAAGGTCAAAAATATTTCCAACAAATAACAGCACATCCAGAAATTGGTACCGATAGAGAATTTTTCTTATTAGATGGAAGATTATATGTCCAAATTTGGATGACAAAATTACCTGGTGACACATTAGAATCTTTAATGAGACAAAAGAAAAAAGATCAAACAGAAGTATTAACTCCCTACGATTTTGCAACAATCATTGAACAAGCAACTGATGCATTAATGATTATGGAAGATTATGATATTGAACATGGCGATATTAAACCTGCAAATATTGTAATTGATAAAGAAGGTCAAGATCAATTTCAAACAGGGATCATTGATTTCGGAAGTGGAAATCTTCAAAAATCAACAACAAGAAATAGATTACGTGGTATTGATACACAAGAATTACTTGCGACATCGTTTGATAATTATTTGGTGGGAACACCAGAATATATGGCCCCTGAAAAAGTATGTGGTAAATCAGGAAAAAAAAGTGATGCGTGGTCTTTAGGAATCACTTTATATCAAATTATAACTGGAAAACTTCCTTTTAATACTTGGACAGAATCAATGCATATGATCATGGAAGATGAAACAAGAATATATTTAGATCTTGTACGAGATAGCGAGTATTCAACAGACTTATTATCTTCAATATCCAATTTAATGACAATAAATCCCGAAAAAAGAAATCTGATACAATTGCGAGATATGGCTAGAGATATGCGAAAGAGGGGGAGATTAGTAAGAAGTAGACGATCTTATCCTGTTTATACTCCAGATTACTTTAACCAAGATTCTTCACAAGGAACTCAAGGAATAATTGAAGAAGATAGTTTCGGAAAAACAAGAGAAATTCCTGTGGCATTTCCTTCAAGCATAGACCTTTCATTGTCTGAGCGTTCAAGAGAAGCACCTATGGTACCTCAATTAAAAAGCACAGTAGTTATGCCAAAACCAAATCAACCAATGAGTTAATTTTTAATTCATGTCCAAAAACAAAATTATTCTACAAGAATACCAACCTTTCCAGGTGTTGCAGATTTTGCTTTTTCATGATTTAAATCTTCAGAAATTTTCACAATACAATCAAATTCTTGCGACAAGAAATTTTGTGCTTCTTTCACCACAGCCAATTCTTCTTCTCGCGAGGTTACAACATAGGGTAATCGTGATACATCTTTTAAGATTGATTGAACAATCCTACTTACATCTTTGCCATGCTCTTTCAAAGATTCATGAGCAAGAACAGTTTTCATGATGTCACCAACATTTCTTGTTTCGTTGATTTTCTCCGCAAGAATTCCAAATAAGGTATATCTCCAACCATCAGAAACAAATAATGTGAATGTTGATGGTTTTTCTAATTTTGCAAGTTTCATCACATTTCGCATACCATCCATCGCTGTTTTAATCAATTCTTCTCCAGCTTCTGCGTTTGGATTTATTTTTGATTCATTAACCTGTGGCCAAGATGAAGAAGAGATTAAATCTTTAGATGGATTTAGTTCTTCACTGAGATGCGGCGTAATTGGATTCATCAATCGTAACCACATTGAAACTACTTCGTGAATTACTTCTTTATTTACACCACCTCTCCGTACATACCATCGTAAATCTTCATGGATAGTAAAATACACGATTGATGCTAATTCTCGTAGTGAATACTCTTTCATAGAATCGTTAATTTGTTGAAGGTGTTTATACATTCGTGAAATTAACCATTGATCAATTAATTTTGCTTCCCCATTGGATTCATTTAATTTTTCAACTAATCCATAAATCTTTTCAAGTTGATTTTTATAATTTAACACAACAGGTTCATCCCATACAACATCTGCATGTGGCGATCCAATATGCGCATAATAAAGACGCATGGCATCTACACCATACTTTTCCATAGCTTGAGGAATAGGTTCTGCGCCACCTTTACTTTTAGAAATTTTACTTCCTTTTCCTGTAACCCAATTATTAATGAAAATTCCTTGAGGCCAATCCTCTTTACGTAAAATACCAACGTGGTTCATTAAGAACACAGGAAAATGGACTGTTTTATGCTCCTTTCCTCCAAGGTTGATATCTAATGGATAAAAATAATCAAATTCTTCTTTGATTGGTTTCCATGCCTTTTTTCCTTTTCCTTCTCCTAAGAAAACATAATCAAAAAATTCTTCTGTTAAATCATTTACTTTTAACGTACCATTCTTTGTAAATTTTGAAATAATATAAAATACAGGATAAAGTGTAGAATCTGCAATTGGTTCAACAATCCATTTATCGTCAAAAGGCAATTTACTTCCTTGCCAATTTCCTAATCGTACACATGCCCTATCTTGGAACCAATCTAAAATTCCGGGAAGATTTTCCTTGTATTCTTTTGGATAAATATTCATAGATGCAACATGTTCTTTTGTTTTATCTGTTAATTCTTGATTGGAATATTTAATGAACCATTGATCATCAATACGTTTAATAACAACAGGTTCACCACATCTACACATAACTTCCTCAGATAAATCATAAAACACATCTGCCTTATGTTTCTTAATCAAATCTTGTTTCACCAATTCTTTTGCTTCTTCAACTCTCTTACCTGCGTAGATTCCACAATTCGCACGCATGATTCCTGAATGATGACCAACCTTGTAGATTTCAGCTGTTGCATCTTTTAATTTAGGATCTTCTAAAGATGTTATGTTCATTTTTTGTACAATTTCCTGTGCTGGAAATTCTCCATAACCCTTAGATTCAATAATAGGAATTAATTTCACATTAACATTCAACCCGTACTGAGATTGTAATGTTTGATTTTCTTCTAACGTTTTTAATGCAATATAATCATAAGGTGCATCAGAAGGCACACAAGTTACAATACCACTTCCCATATCTGCATCTACAAAGGATGCAGGAAATATTGGAATCTCTTTGTCAATACCCGGTGCAATTGCTGTTTTTCCAATAAGATCCTTAACATTAATTCCTTCTTTTAAAATAACATCATCCTTTTGATATTTTAACTTCTCGGCTGCTTGTTCAGACATAATCCAATTCTGTCCTTCCACTTCTACTTTGACATATTTTACTAAAGGATTCACCCACAGATTTGTTTGTCCGTAAATTGTTTCAGGACGTAATGTTGCTGCAACGAGATAATCATGACCAAATTTAAATTTTAATAAAGTGTATTCTTGTTTCTCCGCTTTTCCTCCTTTAGAAATATCTGTTTCAGAAGGATCAACAGCAACAGGACCATGCACAACACACGCTGTTGCAAAATAGGGTTTTTGCACAAGAAGATCTTTTTGTTGTAATTTTAAAAATTGCCATTGAATAAATTTTTCATAATCTTTCCACGTTGTACATGTGTAACGATCCCAATCACAAAGGAATCCAAATTTCTTAAAATAATCTTCTACGTACACTTCATTAAAATATTCAATCACCGCTTCCGGTGTTATTAATGTAGGAATCGTTTCCTCGGGACAACCATTTGTTCTGAGATAGGTAATCCATTGCTCATCTTTATTTTTAATTTTGTTTGCGAATCCCGATGCCAAGTTTCCAGACGCATGCATGCCTAATGGAAATAACACTTCCTTCCCCTGCATTCTTTCATAACGTGTTATCATATCTGTGTAAGAATAACCCCTCATATGTCCTACATGTGGATAACCTGAAGGGCCAGGATATGCAAAAATCATAAAGAATTTAGATTTATCAGAAACTGTTGCAACACCTAATTTAGCATCTGCCCATTTCTTCTGCCATTTATCTTGAATTTCTACCCAATTTACTGTCATGGTAGGAATATTAGAAGGGTATTTATATAGATTTGGGAAAGATTTTTAGAGTTTCAAGATTTATAGATTCAAATGAACCTCAATACCATCGTTCTCATCGTTCTCATCGTTATCATCCTCATCTTTCTTTACATCGGATACATCATCGGCAGAAAGATAGAAGACCACACTTGGAAACTTCACAAACTTGAACCAATCATCAAATCTAGAATCAAAACATCTAGGTCCGTCATTGGTGGGCAGTTCTCAGAACAACTTGCGCCATACTTACCAAACTTTCCTTACAAGCCTTCTGAAGTACGATTCATGGGAAAACCAATTGATTTCATTGTGTTCAAAGGAATGGATGATAAAGAAATTGAAGAAGTCATTTTCGTTGAAGTAAAATCCGGAAGTGCAAAACAACTTTCTAAACATGAACGTATTTTAAAAGATGTGATTAAAGAAAAAAAAGTAAGATGGGAACAGTATGATGTTGATGAAAATATTACGAACTGATTATGGTAATACCTTTTACTTTTAAGAATTCTTTGTCAAATGTTAAAATTGTCGGGTTGTTTAGAAGTTGACATGCCACAATACTAGTGTAGTCAACAAAGTTTAAGGTGAATGGTGTTTTTTCAAAAAAAATCCAAGCTCCATCAAGAAGCTGTTGGTCAATATTAAGTATAAACATTGAAGATTTTATATAATCACCTACTTCCACCGATCTTTCTTTCCCAACCTTACTAAATGTAACACCAACTACCTCATTAAAAATATAATCTGAAGTAAAATATTCTCCATATTTCCCATTACGAAGTTCTTCAAATAATTTTACAGCTTTCTCATGATGAACATCTTTAACACTAAGGTCTGAAAGAAAAACACTTGCATCAATCAAGATCATCTATTCACCATACATAATTTCATCTACCTGTTCACTAACTCTTTCATTCCCTTTACCCAAATTAAAAGGTTTCAAAGACATCAAATCATATTTACTACGACATTCAGAATTAAATTTTTGCATAGCGAAAGTAAGAGCATCTCCAACCTTAAATCCTCTTTTAATGGCTTCACCTTTAAACTCCCTGAAAACATCCTGATTAACTTCTCTAACTGTTATTTGTACCATGTTTACATGTAAAACATGTATTATATTCAAATGTTTTGGCCAATTCCACAACATGTTCTGAACCGTAATTATGTCACAGTTACAAATATATCTGTTGAGTGTGTACCAAATAAGAGGTAAATATGGCATACACATTAAGAAAAAAGCAATATTGTGTTAAACAAGCCCTTTTGGGTTTAACACCAATTTCTGCAATTTGCAGAAATCGTAAAGTTCCAAGAAGAACTTTATATAGATGGATTGATAGATATAAACAATATGGTCAGTTAGGATTAGAAAATAAGAATCCAGGAGTAACAAAAACAAAAATTAAGCACATTTTAGGAAGAGTCCATCATCCTCAAACCAACGGAAAGATTGAACGATGGTTTGGAACTTACAAAACTGAATATGATGAACGATTTAATTGCTTAGATGAATTTGTAAAGTTTTATAACGAAATAAGAATTCATCAAGGAATAAATTACACAAAACCAACTTGATAGATACAAAAGTGCCATTAATGCGGTTTAGGTCACCCAATTCCACAACATTTAAAACAGATAACGTTTATAAAGTAGTAACTATGGATTTATATTCATTATTAAAAACAAAAACAGCACAAGTTGCCCTAGGTTTATCTTTAGCAACTAGTGGAATGTCTGGTTGTGGTTCTGATAATCCTTCTTCTTTGATTAACACAAAAGATTCTGATGCTAAGACCTACGATAGTTTAGATAATATCGTTGATTCTAAAATTCATAATTCTTCTGATAGTAAAGGATATTTTACAGAAACAAAAGATGATACTATTCCTGAAAAAATTGTTTGTTGGGAGAAAACCTTAGGAGGAAGTTATGATAATATAGCTGCTAGAGCTAATTCAATTCAACAAACAAAAGATTTAGGGTATATTGTAGCTGGAAATAAAGAAATTGAAGGTACAACAGATTATGATGCTTGGATATTAAAATTTGATAAAAATGGATATTTAAACTGGCAAAAAACTTTTGGGGAAAGTGGATATAAGGATATTTTATATTCAATTCAACAAACAAAAGATGAAGGATATATCGCCACGGGTTATCATTCGGTTTATCAAACAAAAAAAGATCAATATGAAATTACTCTTAATTCTGAT
>PCYG01000034.1:9462-11015 GCA_002763025.1 Candidatus Woesearchaeota archaeon CG10_big_fil_rev_8_21_14_0_10_32_24
ATATATTGTAGCTGGAGATAACATGTTATCAGGTATAAGTTGGGATGCTTGGATTCTTAAACTTTCTAAAAATGGAGATTTAGAATTTGACAAAATGTTTGGTGGAAAAGGTTACGGAATTGCAAAATCAATTCAGCAAACAACAGATTTAGGTTACATTGTTACTGGTTATACCTGGTTAAAAGGAGGAGGAGATTTTGATGCGTGGATATTTAAACTTAACAATAATGGGAGTTTAGAGTGGGAGAAAACCTTTGGAGGAAATAAAGATGATCGCCTATATTCAATCCAGCAAACAACTGATTTAGGATATATTGTTGCTGGTTACACAGACTCAAAAGGTGCAGGAGATGATGGTGCTTGGATATTAAAACTTGATACAAAAGGAAAATTAGAATGGGACAAAACTTTTGGAGGAACTAAATGGGGTAAAGCAACTTCAATTCAGCAGACAAAGGATTTAGGATATATTGTAGCGGGTTTTACAAATTCAAAAGGTGCAGAAAAAGATAATGGATGGATTTTTAAACTTAATTCAAAAGGTGATTTACAATGGGAAAAAATTTATGGTGGAAGTAAAAATGGCAAAGCAAATTCAATTCTGCAAACAGCAGAAGGAAAATATGTTTTAGCAGGTTATACAAACTCAAAAGGCATGGAAGAATATGATGTTTGGATTCTCAAACTTGATGAAAAGGGAGAATTGTGTGAATAATGAAATCCTTAATCAAAACAAAAACAGCACAAATTTCTTTAAGTTTATCTTTAATTAGTGGAATGTATGGATGCACATCAACACCACAACCTCAACCTTATGTAACTCAAGGTTGCACAAAAGATACAGACTGTATTGATGGTAGAATTTGTGATTATCAAATAGGTCAATGTATTTACCCAAAAAATTTAACAGATGATATTGCAAATGACACAAATAATAAAGAAACCATAACAAGTAAAGATACATTTCAAGAAAAGGATACTGATATATCCTCTGATATAATTAATAATTCAAAAATAATATGTTAGGAAAAAACTTTTGGTGATGATTACGAACAAATTGCAAATTCAGTTCAACAGACAAATGATTTAGGATATATTGTAGCAGGCAGTTATTTCAAATTGAATGTATATTCAGAATCTCTTATTTTAAAATTAGATTCAAAAGGAAATTTAGAATGGGATAAAACTTTTGGTGGAAACGATAATGATTATATTAATTCAGTTCAACAAACTAGAGATGGAGGATATGTTGTTGCAGGTTATACTCAATCAAAAACCCAACCACAGCAAGCTGTGGGGTATGAACCCATTCGCAAACAATCAAAGGGTACTGGGAACAGTAGCGAGGCAGGGGTTTTTAAAATTAATTCTGAAGGCATTCTAAATTGGGAAAGAACATTGGGAGGAAGTAATTATAATTTAGCAAATTCAATTCAACAGACCGAAGATTTAGGTTACATTGTTGCTGGTCATACAAATAAATATGGTAATAATAATGTATTAATTTTAAAACTTGATTCTAATGGAGAATTATGTAAACAATAAATCATTAT
>PCYG01000049.1 GCA_002763025.1 Candidatus Woesearchaeota archaeon CG10_big_fil_rev_8_21_14_0_10_32_24
GGATTTCTTATGGAAAATGGATGATTTCACTTACACCGTTGGATGTCACAACCCCACATAAAATTTATAAAGGAAGAAATTTATCTAACTTTAAAATGATCCCCAGTGATCCTACAGGGTTGCTGGATGATTTCTTTTTATTAACAGAATCGTTTCATGATACTACTACCTTGCGTGTTGCCTTTGGTACGTGAATCGTATTCCTTTAGTTTCTTGATGATTTTTTTTCTTTTTTTTTCTTTTTGAATATATTCAAAATTCACCTTCCCCATAAATTTTATATACTTCTATTCCACCACTTCTAAGATGCCTAATTACCATCAACATCTATTTATAGGATTCTTCGTATCTGCTATCTTAATCTTATCTCTACACTTTATCTTTCATTTGAATCTTATTAATGCAAATATGTTGACGACTTTAGTCATCGTTACTTTAATTTTCAGTCTGTTGCCAGACATTGATCATAGGTCTTCAAAAATAAGTGTCTTTCTCCATTTCTTATTCTTATTAGTTGTATTAGCATTTTTTACAAAACTAATTACATTTAATTTTTCTTCAATTCTAATCATAGCTGTTGTGGTTGGATTAGAAGTGTACCATTTAATCTTTGCAAAAAGTAACTGGAAACATCGCCAGTTTCCTCATTCATTTACGTTTGGTTTCTTTTCTTTAATAGTTTTATATTTAATCACATCTTCTTGGATAGCTATCTTTGTAGGTGGAATTACCTTCTTCTCACATATTTTAATTGATGGACATTTATTTGAAGCTATAGAAAAAGATAAGAAGTTTTGGAAGTTTTTTAATTGAATGATTTATCAATGGCTTCATATGATTGACCTTGTGTTTCAAAAGTAACATCTATGTAACCAAAATTTAAACCACCTGGTACATGAATATCCAAAAACCCAAAACAATAAAAAAGTCAGTCAATAAATCATTTTAAGGTTGTTTAATAAAATAACCCCACTAACCCACTCCCTACCTCCTTCTAAGCCTATTCATGAACAAATTCATACCCACTCCCCACTGGACAAGTGCGGATAAGATTTATATATGATTTAATCTATTTATATTAAAAATGAGGGCGATAGATTTATTTGCAGGTGTAGGTGGTGTTAGGCTAGGTTTTGAAAAAGCAGGGTTTACCACAGTTTTTGCTAATGATTTTGAGCCTGCCTGTAAAAAAACTTATGATTTAAATTCTAAGGAAGCAAGTTTAACAGTAATGGATATTAACAAATTAAGAATAAGTGATCTTCCTAAATTTGATATTCTTTTAGGGGGGTTTCCTTGTCAAGCATTTAGCATAGCAGGTCATAGAAAAGGGTTTAATGATGATAAGGGAAGGGGAGAATTATTCTTTAAAGTCGCTGAAATTATCGCAGAAAGAAAACCAAAAGCGGTTTTCTTAGAAAATGTTAAGAATTTGAAAACTCATGATAAAGGAAAAACATTTGCAGTTATAAAGAAAACTCTTGAAGATTTAGGGTATTATGTAAAATTTGAAATTCTTAATAGTATGACGCATGGTAATGTTCCCCAAAATAGAGAACGCATATTTATTGTTGGTTTTTTAGACAAGAAAAGTTATAATCAATTTAAATTTCCAGAAGAAGTAGATTTGACCATAAATTTCAAACAATTATTAGAAACTTCTGTAGATGAAAAATATTATTATAATGGTAAAACTCTTTATAGTAAATTAGAATTGGATGTAAATAATAAAAGTAAAGTTTATCAATGGAGAAGAAGATATGTAAGAGAAAACAAAAGTGGTGTTGTTCCAACTTTAACTGCAAATATGGGGACTGGTGGGCATAATGTTCCAATAATTCTTGATGATAAGGGAATCAGAAAATTAACTCCAAGAGAATGTTTTTCAATGCAAGGATTCCCTAAAACTTTCAAGTTACCACAATTAGCAGATTCTAAATTATATCAACAAGCAGGAAATAGTGTAACGGTTCCAGTTGTCGAAAGAATTGCTCAGGAATTGAAGAAGGCATTGTCAAAATGAAACAGGATTCTTCTTTAAATTATTATGAAAAAATGCTTAAAATATTTGGTTCTTTGACTGGTTTGTTCTCAGAAAGTGATGTTCCATATTTGAACTATAGGGTTACCGAAAATTTATTTTGTAGAGCATTTGCGGCAAATAACCTTTCACGATCAGATGTTTCTGCCGATGCTTCTTTGAATGATGTAGGAATTGGAATTAAAACTTTTGTGAATGGAAATGGAAAATCTTTACAAAAAGTGGCCGAATTCAATAAGCAAAATATTCGTTTTCGTGGTTTGAAAGGCGAAGAAATTGTAGCAAAAGTATCTTATCTTAGAAATGAAAGGATTGATGCTACAAAAAGAATTTATGGATTAAATTCCATGAAGTATCATTGTATTGTAAGAGAAAAAGAAAAAATTATGGTTTATGAAACAAATTTTGATATAATAGATATTGATCAGATTCATTCAGTAAAAGAAAATAAAAATACCATTCAATTTTTTGATTCTAAAAATGAATATTCTTTTAATATTACTAAAAGTACATTGTATAAGAGATTTATCACAGAAAATGTTTTCTTAGAAGTTGATGTTAAAATTCTTGATGATCCTTTTGAAGTATTAGAAGAAAAATTCTTGAAAGTGAAAGATGTTTATTATTCAAAAGATGTTAAAGTGAACCCGTTTGTGATCTTACCTCTTTTTTCTATAACTTCAAGGGAGAAATCTGTATTTACAAAGAGTGGTTTAAATCAGTGGAATGCTGAAGGAAGAAAGAGAGATCCAAATGAGATTTATATTCCAATTCCAAAATGGATCCATCAGAGATTTCCTGGTTTCTTTTTACCAAGAGATCAAAATTTTAATTTAATTCTTCCTGATGGAAACCGGCTGGAAGCAAAAGTTTGTCAGGATGGATCTAAAGCATTAATGAGTAAACACAATGCAGATTTAGGAAAATGGTTGTTGAGAGATGTTTTAAATTTAAAAGAAGGTCAACTTCTTTCATATAAAAGATTACAAGAAATTGGTCTTGATTCAGTAATTATCGAAAAAATAGATTCTAGAACTTATGCAATTGATTTTAGACCCTCTGGAACTTATGAAGAATTTATTGAAGAGAATAAATGAGGATAATAATAAAAAATGAACAGTTTAGAATTAGGAATATTTCTGGGAGAGGGTATAAGAATTCTTTAGAATTTGGCTACAAATCACAACTATTTCAAACCATGAATTAACAATCGTTAAGTTTATAAATAATCCCCCCATTTCTATCTAAAAGAGTTGAAAATAAGAGGTAAACCCCAAAATGTCACACACTGAAAATATCATTGAACCTTTCAGGGAATTGTACGACCCATCTGATAATCACACACCGAAATTAATTGCTCCAGTAGGTATCAACGAAGAAGTTGTACGTCTCATCTCTACAACCAAAAAAGAACCAGAATGGATGCTCAACTTAAGACTCAAGGCTCTTAAATTATTCCAAGAAACACCTCTTCCTTCTTTCGGTCCTTCTTTAAAACATTTGGACCTTCAAGAAATTACATACTTCGTAGATCCAAATACAACAGAATCTAATTCATGGGATGATGTGCCTCAAGAAATTAAAGATACATTTGATAGATTAGGGATCCCAGAAGCAGAAAAAACAGCACTAGCAGGTGTGGGTGCACAGTATGATTCAGGGATGGTGTATCATAATTTACAGAAATATCTCCAAGAGCAAGGTGTGATTTTTGAAAACATGGATGTGGCAATTACAAAATATCCAGATTTAGTAAAGAAACATTTTATGACTTCTTGTATTCCAGTCAACGATCATAAGTTTATCATGTTACATGCAGCCGTATGGAGTGGCGGAACATTTATTTACATACCAAAAGGTGTGAAAGTAGAACTTCCATTACAAGCATATTTTCGTATGAATCAAATGACAGGGGGTCAATTTGAACATACATTAATTATTGTAGATGAAGGAGCAGAACTCCATTACATTGAAGGATGTTCCTCACCGAGATATTCTAAAAACTCTTTACATGCAGGATGTGTAGAAATCTTTGTCAAAGAAGGGGCGAAGATGAAATATTCTAGCATAGAAAACTGGTCCAAGAATGTCTACAACCTTAACACAAAAAGAGCATTAGTAGACAAAGATGCACAGATGCAATGGATCTCTGGAAACATGGGTTCATCCGTCACTATGTTATATCCATGTTCAATCTTACGTGGAGAGAATGCTTCTTCAGATTCATTAAGTATCGCATTCGCAGGAAAAGGACAACATCAAGATGTTGGCGCGAAAGCAATTCACACAGCACCAAACACACGTTCCAACATAAATTCTAAATCCATTTCTAAAAATGGTGGGATTGGAGATTATAGAGGTTTAGTCTTAATAAAACCTAATGCACGTGGATCACAAACATCTGTCGTATGTGATGCATTAATTATGGATGATAAATCTATTTCTAACACATATCCATTCTTGAAAATAGAAAACAACGATGTAGATGCAGCACACGAAGCGAAGGTTGGAAAGATTTCAGAAGAAGCAATCTTCTACTTACAATCTAGAGGATTATCTGAAGAACGTGCAACACAAATTATCGTGCAAGGATTCATCAGCCCTATCATTAGAGAATTACCTTTAGAATATGCCGTTGAATTAAATAGATTAATAGAATTAGAATTGGAGGGCACTTTTTGATGAAAACTGACTTTCCAATTCTAAAGGACATTACATATCTAGATTCAGCAGCAACGACACAGAAACCAATTCAAGTTATTGATGCAATCTCTAACTACTACAAAACTTCAAACGCAAATGTCCACAGAGGATTATATACACTTGCACAGAAAGCAACCATGGCATTTGAAGATGCACGCCAAGTTGTCGCAACATTCATTAACACAACTCCAGAACATATCGTTTTTACAAAAGGCACAACTGAATCTTTAAATTTATTAGCTTCATCCTTAAACCTTCAAGAAGGGGATGAAGTTCTCCTTACAGAAATGGAACATCATGCAAATCTTGTGCCATGGCAACAAACCAAAGCAACGATTAAATTTATTCCACTTAACGAAAATTATGAATTAGACCTAGAAGCAGCAAAACAATTAATCACAGACAAAACAAAAATTGTTGCAGTCACACATATGTCAAACGTCTTAGGAACAATCAACGATATACAAACACTAACACAACTAGCACACAAACACAACGCACAAATCGTTGTTGATGCAGCTCAATCTATTGCACATTTAAAAATTAATGTAAATGATATAGACCTCCTTGTATTTTCAGGACATAAAATCTGTGGTCCAACGGGCATAGGAATATTATATGGAAAAGATCTGAACCAATTACAACCCTACCAATTTGGGGGTGATATGATTAACGAAGTGACATATGAATCCTCAACATTTCAAGAAGCACCACATAGATTTGAAGCAGGTACGCCAAACATCGCAGGTGCAATCGGATTAGCAGCAGCAATTAAATACCTAGAAACAGCAACTCATGAAGATCTAACAGAATATGCATTACAACAATTACAATCTATTAAAGGATTAAAAATAATCGGACCACAAACAAATCGTGCTCCAATATTCTCATTTACACTAGATGGTATTCATTCACATGATGTTGCAGAAATCTTAAACAAATATAACCTCTGCGTACGTGCAGGTCATCATTGTGCAATGCCATTGATGAAGAAACTTAATATTCATGGAACTACACGTGCATCATTCTACATTTATAATACTAAAGAAGATGTGGATACACTTGTTGAAGGAATCAAGAAAGTGCAGGAGGTGTTCCAATGAATCAAGAATTATACCATGGTCTGATTAATCCTTTAGTATTAAAGAACCAAATAGGAGAAAACCTCTCAGATGAACAAGAGATCTATAAAGAAAATATTATTGATCATTACAAACATCCACACAACAAGGGAGA
>PCYG01000014.1 GCA_002763025.1 Candidatus Woesearchaeota archaeon CG10_big_fil_rev_8_21_14_0_10_32_24
ACTGTTGTTGATAAACCTACAGACTTTGCAAAGTTCCCTGGAACCAAAACAACAAATCCTGCAACAATTGCAGATTCTGATAAAGTTCCAAACTTTGTGTTAGAAAATTCAAATGGGATGATTGTATTTTCACAGGATGTAAAACTTTCAGATGTAGCTTCTTTAGCTGATGTTGTTGTAATTAACAATGGATATGTTTCTATAGATTCTGCAAAAGCAAGTACATTTAATCAAAAAGCAACCATTACTTTAGCGAAATCTTTCGCAGACCCTATTATCTTGAAAGCAGCTGGATTTAATGCAAATACAGGATTCACAGTATGTGGAGATTGTAAAATAGTTGATGATAGTAAAATATCAGGTAAATTTGGATTTGAAGTTTCTGGTTTCAGCACATACAAAGTAGAAGAGAAGAAATCTGCTGTGTTAGATGTTGCTGAAGTTTTCGTTGAAAATGTTGATCGCGAAACAACCGTTACAAAAACATTTACTGTAAGTAATGCTGGTAGTGTTGATGCAATTAATGATTTGAAATTTGATGCAAGCGGTATCGCAAGCAAATATAAATTTGAAGTTTCATCTGCACCTTTAAGTATTTCTGCAACAGGCCAAGGAACTGTTACAATTAAGTTCTTTGTACCTAGTGATGCAAACGGTGAAAAATATAGTATTGGTAACATTGTTGTAACTGGTAAAGACGCGAAAGGCGTTGCAGTTTCAAAAATCATCCCTGTTTATATCCAACCAAAGAGTTTCTTGACAGTTGAAAAAGTAGAAGTTAATGGTAAAACCTCAGGTGATCTCACTTTAAATGAAGAAAACGACATTGAAGTGAAAGTTAAGAATACATTAGATGAGGATATGGTTGATGTAACTGTAACTGTAGAAATCTTAGACGTTGATGGTGATTCTCTCTCTGAAGAATCTGATTCATTTGATTTAGATAAAACAGATGATAAAACTGTAACAGTAACATTTGATTTATCAAATGAAGTTGTTGATCAAGACAGTTACACTATTAAAATCACAGTTGAAGGTGAAACTGACAAAGACGGTACAAAACACGTTACTACAATTACAAAAACCGTAAATGTTGATCGTGAAAAACACAAAGTTATCATTGACTCTACTTCATTAAGTTTAAGCAATGTACAATGTATTGATTTTACATCATTATACGTTTCTGTAAAGAATATTGGTAAGAATAATGAAAAAGACATTGAAATTCGTGTGTTAAACAACGAGTTAGGATTAAGTAGCCAAAGAACCGGTATTGATCTTGACGACTTTAGTGGAAGTGACAACGATTATAGTGCAACCTTTAACTTAAATGTTGCAAATGCTAAAAAAGGATCTTATCCAATTCAAGTTGAAGTGTATAGAGACGGAAAATTAGAAGAAACTAAAACTGTAACTTTAACAGTTGCTGAATGTGGAAGTACAATACAAAGTACAACAGGTTCACAACAAGTGTTAGGAAGCGATTCAAGTTTAGCACAACAATTACAAGCACAACTACAAGCACAATTGGCATCTGGTCAAAATGCATTAACTGGCGCTACTGTTCAAGGAAGTTTCCGTGAATCAAGCAGTTACACAGCATTACTTGCAATCTTAATTGTATTTGTATTCATTGCATTAGTTTTAGCAATGGCAGTTCTTGTAATTAAGAAACGTTAAGTTTTATTTTTTTTTTATTTTATTTTATTATTTTGAAACATAATAAAATGGCTGAATTAGATGAATTTCAAATAGAAGCAATTGATGATTTCTTACTGGGTTCATACCCCCCAGCTTGCTGTGATTATCAATAAAACCCAGTAAGGACTAAAAATCCCAACTAATTTAATACCCCGTAGCTCTGTTGCGATTGGGATTTTTTATTTTCTTAGAAAATTTCCTAATCAAGATATCCCAATTTTAAATGATTACGTAAGCATCCTTAATACAATAGAGACAATGGAAGAAGCTATGAGATGTGGAGACCTACACGAACCATATGGAACAAGAATTGTTACCGATGTAGAACGATTAAGTGAGGATTTAGATATTTCTCATGTATAGTGAGTTTCCATTAAAAGCGAACAATATTAACATCGTAGAGAGAGCACAGCGGGGTGCAAAACGAAGTGGAGCAGGTTTTTTTATCACCGAAAATTGCACTGGCTCCGTAATTCCCACAAACTCGTAATAATTTTATTTGTTACCCCTTATTAGTTAAAAATAAAGCGAAAGAGTTATAAATAAACTAGTCCTCTAAGTAAAATATGACTACATTAAATGGCAATTATAGAGAATTGACTTTAGATAATGGATTAGTCGTAGCTCTACAAAATACGCCTACTCAGACCATCTCTGGAAGATTAAGAGTTCATCATGGTGGACTTCATGAAAGAGAGGGAGAAGAAGGTTTAGCTCATTTTTTAGAACATGCTGTTATGAAAGGCGGAGGAAGAAAATTTGCTCCAAACACAGCCGAAAGAATTATGGGTACATTTGGGAATATTAATGCGACTACAAAGTCTTATGAAACTCGTTTTCCTGTTGGAATGCTGGCTGATGATTTGGAATTATATCTTGATCTTATTTCTGATGTTATCTTTCATCCAAGATTTGACTTAGGAAAGATAAATCAAGAAAGACAAAGAATATTAAGAGAAACAGCAGACGTAAAAAGTAACCCTGCATTTCAAGATAATATTGACTACATGGATGCCTTTTATGGTGTTGATTCTCCTCATACTTATTTTGTTTTAGGAAAAGAAGATGTTGTAGCAAGAGCAACACAAAATAATCTTAGGGCATTCCATGAAAGAGGATATAATCCAAATAATATGGATTTGATTCTTGTAGGAGCATTGCCTGAAAATGTTGATGAATTGGTTGCTAAATATTTTGCAGATAAACCAAGAGGTAACGGAGCAAAATATGATTTTCCAAGAAATCCTGATTTAGAAGGAAGAACTGTTCTTCACAGACGTACCCAAGAATTGTATAATGGACAAAGTCCAGAAAGTAGCAGTGCCCATTTCAGTATTAGTTTTGTAGCTCCAACTGATGATGCAGAAGACAGTTATGCTGTTAGAAGGCTCGTTCAAATTTTAGGAGGAGATGCAAACTCAAAATTATTCAAAAAATTAAGTCAAGAAATGGGACTTGCTTATGGAATTGGAAGTAGCTATGTTGCCCAAAATAATGCTGGAGCTATCACTGTTGGTGGAAGTGTTCAAGCAACAAGAGGCGATGAAGCAATTGATGCTACTTTCCACGAAATGGAACATCTAAAAAATGAACTTGTTGATAGTGATGAGTTGGCAAGAATTAATAGAAATGACATTTATGGTTTAGCGAAATATTTTGAAACTAATGAAGGTCATGTTGGAGCGATTGAAATTAAATGGGATAGAGGACTAACTCCGGAATTATACTTACAAAAAATGGATGCAGTTACGCCAGAGATGGTAAGAGAAGCTGCAAACAAATATTTCCCAGCAAGTAGAGCAAACGGAAAATATGTTTTATTGAAAACACATTTTATTGTTAAGATGTCCGCTTAAAGAATAAATATTTCACTTTCTAGAATTTGCGGGAAGTGAGGTGAAATGAAACCACTTAGACGTTGTTATATGAAGTTGCGAAGCAGTTTTATCGTCTTTTCTTTGGTCGTTTAAGCGAATTATATATGAAATTCCATTCGGTAATTAAGGAATTTCAGTATAATATTACAACAAGAATTAAAACGAAGATTATATCATTAATTTTTGTCTCAATAATTCCATCTGCTCCCATGTTTTTTGAAGTTTATGATTAAGAAGATTCTGAAGCCATTCTTGATCTCCTGCGTATACTAAATTGCCGTCTTCATAGAAGGGCATGTCTACTTTATCAGACCCTTGGAGTTCTACGATGAATTTTCTGTTAATAGAGAGAATAGATGATTTTTTGAAAACAGATTTTGCAAGTTGAAGTAATTCATTCGCTGAATCTAAATCCTGGCAGGCAATATGTATAATGAATGGTTCCATTTTGAGCCATACGATTCCTTGTGGTTGAATATTGAAGAAATCTGAAGTGATTAATTCATGTGAAACACGTAACCATTCTGTGTTGCATTTTTTTCCATCCCCTTGCCAAAAATAAATACGACCGGAACATGAAGAAGTAGTATAATAATTTTCCAATGCATTAATCGTTTCAATAATCGGAATAGCATACTGATCTATAAAACCTTTTTTACTTTTATCATGTACAATCATCTTTTGTAATGCCACATGTTTTTCATTTTGGAAGGTCATATATTAGTTTTCATGACCAAAGGTTTTTAAAGATTATGATGAAAATAAGAATATGAGAAATATTAAGAAAGTAGTGATAGATTTGAACAGTAATAAAAAGTATTTTATCAAAGACCTAGATGATAATTTCCATACAGCAAATGGTGTGATTTCTAAAACTGATTTGCAAGGAAATGAAACTTTAGTAAAATCAGATAAAGGTAAGAAATTTGTAGTGTTAGAACCTTCTTTTGTAGACCTCTGGGAAAATTTAACCCGTGGCCCTCAGATAATGCAACAAAAAGATGTAGGTATGGTATTGGCTAAAACAGGAGTTAATAGAGAATCTAGAATTGTTGATGCCGGTGGTGGCAGTGGAAGCATGTGCCTTTCTTTTGCAAATATTTGTAAGGATATATATGTTTATGAAATCAATCCTGAACATTACGATGTTATTCAGAAAAATGTCCATGCATTTGGTATTGAAAATTTACATTTGAAACAAGATAATGTTTATAATGGCATTGAAGAGAAAGATATTGATGTTATTAATTTAGATCTTCCTGAACCATGGCAAGCTGTGAATACAGCTGAAAAAGCATTGAAGGATGGTGGGTTCTTAGTGGTGTATTTACCTAATCTAGGACAAGTAAAACAATTTATTGATTCTTGTAAGGGCACAAGATTTCGTGTATTAGAAACACTTGAACTTCTTGAACGGAAGTGGAAAATTGAAGATAGAATTATGCGTCCTGAATTTGAAATGTTAGGACATACTGGCTTTTTAACATTTTGTAGGAAATTATAAACAGAGGGTTTATAAAGGTACAAAGGAATATATATATTATAAAGACTTTTAACGGGTTCTTTTTGATTGTTTGTGAATGGGTTCATACCTCGTTGCTTGTAGCGACTAATTAAGAGCAAACACCAAAAACCCAATATTAACCTAAACATACCCCACAGCTTGCTGTGGTTTGGTTTTTAATTTAATATGGCTAAATTTAATAAAGTAAAATTTTGTTACGGATGCAATGAACGATTTCTCATCAAACCGGGTGAACCTAATCGTGGATATTGTACATCTTGTCAAAAAAAAGTTGATAAATCTAAAAAAGAACATGAAAAAGAAGATGAAGGTAAGAATTAATTTTGGTGAAATTTAATTAGAGGTTCTAAATAATTTCCACCCGCTTTACTAAAAGAAGGCGCTAATTTCCATCTAATATATTTTCATTTAGAACCTTCTGCTTTTTCCCAAAAGGGGTCATTAGAACGAAAGTGAAGATTATCATCAAATAAAGCAATGGGATCATGTAAAGATAATTTATAACACGTTCCACCATCACAAGGATAATTTGTAACATCTTTAATTTCTACATTAAAACGTGCATCTTCAGAAGCATCTCCAGATAAATAAAGTGCAGTTGCACCTAAAATAGTAGCTATTGTTTTCTTCATATTAGTAATACTTTAGCAAAATGAAGCAGAGATAGCACCGACTCACTTTTCTGCTGGTGGGATTGCACTGCGGGCACCCCGTAAGGGGCTTCCCCCACCCGCAAAGAAATGTTAGAGTCAAGAAACGTTCATAAATTGGTGCTTTCTCTGCTTCAGAACACTAAAGTATTACTCATATTAATAATGTTAATAAACTAATACAAAAATATAATAAATTATGACAATAAAAATAAAAAAATTACACCCAGATGCAATTCTTCCTAAGTATGCAAATGAACATGATGCAGGGATGGATCTGTATGCATCCGAATCCTTGATATTACAACCAGGTAAAAGAAAATTAGTTTCTACAGGAATTGCAATGGCAATTCCTCAAGGTTATGTGGGATTAATGTGGGATAAATCAGGGATTGCAATGAAATATGGTTTGAAGACGATGGCTGGTGTCATTGATACGGGTTACAGAGGAGAAATTAAGATTTTAGTACACAATTTAAGTAATCAAGAATATCTTATTGAGAAAGGATATAAAATTGCACAGATGTTAATTCAACCTATTGAAAAAAAACAATTATTAGAAGTAGAGGAATTGGATACAACAGATCGTGGTGAAGGTGGATTTGGAAGTTCTGGGCTCACTTAATAACATACCCATTACTTTCCCGCAAAAATTCTTTGGCAAGTTCTAATTTTGCTCTACTTTCAGCATAGACAGTATAAAGAATTTCACCTTTATTTACCTGATCTTTCACCTTCTTATTGAGATATATACCTGCACCTTTATTTTTAGGACAACCCGCAATACGTGCTATTTTTGAGATTATTTTATTATTGATGGAGTGAACGCGTCCATTACTTTCACTAGTTACAATATGACGATGAGTCCCAAGTAACGGAAGTTTAATTCTTCCTTGAGCCCGGATGATTTCATTCATTTTTTTTAATGCTTTCCCAGATTCAAGGATTTCTTTTGCAATTTTTTTACCATTACGATATTTCCCTGTCATCTCTAACAATAAACCCGCCATATAAATTGCTTTCTTTTTTAAATCCTGCGGTGCTATTGGATCATCACGAAGTACATACATGACATCTTCAGATTCTAATAATGGCCCAATACCATAACCAATTGGTTGAGTTCCATCTGTAATTACAACTTTAACATTCATCCCTAACCTTCTTCCAATAAGTTCAAACATTTTCTTTAATCGTTTTGCACTTTTTTTATTTTTGATTTTAACTTCAGGTCCCATTGGAATATCAATTAAAACATGATTTGCAGACACAGAATATTTTTTTGCCATGACAGATGCGAGAAGTTGCCCTTCAGCGTCAATTGATAATGGTGATTCCACAGAAATGATTTTATCATCTGCAGGTGCGAGATTCATACTTCCACCATGAACCATACAAGCCCTTGTCTTTTTTACAACTTCTTTAATTTTTTTTTCTGTCATTTCAACTTGAGCAAGACATTCCATTGTATCGGCTGTTCCTGCAGGGGATGTTATTGCACGTGAACTTGTTTTAGGGATTGTAAATCCTGCTGCTGCAATTATGGGAATCACAATCATAGTGGTCCTATTTCCTGGAACACCACCTATACAATGTTTATCTAAAGTTATTCCAGAAAATTTGATTTTATCACCTGTTTCAACCATAGCACGGGTCATATCAACAACTTCGTTGGTATTCCATCCATGCGTAAATCCTGCAGCAACAAAATATGTTTTTTCGATATCAGTTAAACGATCATGAGTTATATCATCAATAATGTGATAAATTTCTTGGTAAGATAATCTTTTTCCATAGAGTTTATCACGGATATGTATGACAGATTCTGGTTTTCCATTAATTTTAACACTGACTATTTGATTATTTTTAACACCTAATTTATCTAGAACTTCTTCAAAGAATCCTATTTTTCCAGGAGAAACTGCTTTTATACTTTCAGAAATATCCACCACACATGTTGTTTTTTTATTTTTATGTGTAATTATAATCCGGTCGCCTGAATGAAGATCAAGTTTAGTTGCATCTTCTTGATGAAGAATTGCAATAAGGATACCTCCTGTAGCGATATTCATATCCTTTACTCTAAATTTCAATTTATATCACCTTTAGAGTAAAAGGCCCAACAAACTTGTTTGCTCATATCTTTAACTTTGAATTTCATACAGTACCTCTTTTTTTAATAATAATGTTTTTTTTTGTGTTTATATGTGTTTGGGTTAAGAGTAATACTTTAGTGTTCTGAAGCAGAGAAAGCACCAATTTATGAACGTTTATCGACTCTAACATTTCTTTGCGGGTGGGGGAAGCCCCTTACGGGGTGCCCGCAGTGCAATCCCCAATGTCATTAAGTTAAGAAAATATTTGGTTTTGTTAAACCATGACAGGCAGTTTGTTCTGCTTGGAATCTTAAACGAATACCAAAAATTTAAAGTATCTGGTGGCTTGGAATCGCTTAACTTAATGACATTGGTGCAATCCCTCCAGCAGAAAAGTGAGTCGGTGCTATCTCTGCTTCATTTTGCTAAAGTATTACGGTTAAGAGTATGAATTAAGCTCCCTTGCCAATTGAGGCGCATTTTTGTGTAAATTAAATTAAACAAGAACAAAAATCTATGGCGCCGTGCAGGGAGCTTAATTCATACGGTTAAGAATTGGTTAAGAATTCTCTCAATATTTCCAAACTTCATTTTGGACTTTACTACGTAAAGTTTTTAAATGAACGGCTATCTTACATCTAAAGATCATGGGCCTATGGTCTAGTGGCTATGACAGTGCCCTTACAATCCGCAAGGAAAAGAGAGGCATTGATCCCCGGTTCGAGAAAGTCACTTGTGCTTTTGTGTACAGGCTTACGAAAGTCCGGGTGGGCCCATCACTTTTTTTTCTAACGAGGAATAACTTTAAAAACTATCAATTATTCTTATTCCTATGAATGAACAAATCTTTGATATGCTTCTAAATGAGCAAGAACTTAGTTGGCGTACAATTCTGATGGATCTTGTCCAAGTAGAGGGTATGGATCCGTGGCATATCGATATTACTGCACTTACAAAAAGATATATTCAAGTTATTAAAGAAATGAAGGAACATGATTTGAAAATTTCAGGGAAAATAGTTCTTGCAGCTGCTATATTACTAAAAATTAAATCTACATATCTTGTAGATAATGATATTTCTCGTCTGGATGAATTAATCAATAGCACTGATGAAGACATGATTGATGACGGTGTATTTGAAGAAATATTTGAAGATGGCGAAAAAATCACACGTGTAAAAAATCAATTCACCTTAATTCCACGAAACCCACAACCAAGGAATAGAAAAGTTTCCATCCATGATTTGGTAGATGCGTTACAACGTGCAATGGCGTCTAAGAAAAGAATTCTCGCCAAAATGCGACCAGACCAATTCAAAATGCCAGAGCGACAAATTGATATCATGGAAGCAATTAGGGATGTATATCATAAACTTCATTATTATTCTAAGAAAGAAGGGGGGAAAAATATATCATTCACTCGCTTATTACCCCCAAATGCGGAGAAGTTGGATAAGGTATTTACATTCATGCCACTTCTACATTTAGAGAATCAACATAAATTAACAATGCAACAAGAAACAGCGTTTGGTGAGATTCAGGTTCATTTACATAAAGAAAAAGGGGAAAAAACATCTTAAATCTCGAATAAATAAACTTTTTTTTCTTTAAAATTCTAATTCCTTCCATAACCTATAAAAATTACGTTTTGAACGATTACTACGTAAAGTTTTTAAATACGCCCCATAAACAC
>PCYG01000010.1 GCA_002763025.1 Candidatus Woesearchaeota archaeon CG10_big_fil_rev_8_21_14_0_10_32_24
TCTAACTGGATCCTATCAAGATTTTGAAGCTGTACCTTTAACATTTCAAATTAAAGAAAAGGAAGGTTTGATTAGAAATTTACTTCTTACAACGGCAGAAGGAGAATGTTCGGCCGATGGAAATGAAAAAGAACCTTTAGACTTTTATCTTTCTCCTGTTCAAGGGAAAGAAGAACTTCAATTAAATTGGAAAAAACCCTGTAAAGAAGTTCTTGGATATAAAATTACGAGAAATCATGGTGACAAAGAAGAAGCAATGTTTGAAGCGTCTCCTTTAGATGAATTGTTTATTGATGCCGGTGTAAACTGGAACAAACAATATACCTATAAAATTATTGCATTGTATAGTAAGGATCGTCAATCTAAACCTGTACAATCTGCCGAATTATCCCCTGGAAATGAAGTCTGTGGGGAAAAATATGATCAAACTGCAAAAAAATGGAAATCTTTTTGTCAAGTTGAAAATAAGAAAACCGTATTCACATGCAATGCACAAAATCAATTAGTTGATGCATTAAATTGTGGGAGTCAAGGAGAATCATTTTTCTGTGCACCCCTTAATGAAAATATAGCGGAATGTAAAAGTGCGGGAGTATGTACTTCTGGTGCAACACCTTTTGGTTTATTTGCAAATAGAGCTATTTGTTATGGTGGAAATTCTGTAGAAAATCCAGAAAACTTTTGTTATTACGATTATTCAAATTCAATTTCTGATCAATGTAATAGCTGTACAAAAGTAGAATCTTGTTTTGATTATCAACGTAAAGATGCCTGTGAAATTAATAATTGTGTATCTTCCGCTTGTGAATGGGTAGATGTTGCACAAAACACACAATTAATTGATTATGGATTAATTGGTTTTCCTACAACAGTCACAAAAGAAACAGGTGCAGGATTTTGTACTACACAAGATTATCAAAAAGATGATTTATGTAGTTTATGTGGAAGTGCAGCAGATTTATTTGAAAATGCTTTTTGTACCGCAGATGTGTGTTCTGCATTAGGACAATGTTTCTCCACAAAAGGATTGACTGATTGTTCATCATGTGGGGAAGTTCCAACAACTGTTGCAAATTGTTATACCTATGGAACTCAATTAGAATGTAAGGGTAATAATGGGAAAGACCAATGTGAATGGAATACCTGTTCATGGTTAGGTGGCATAGATGGTGGAAGTTGTGTCAAAGATTCAAACAATGATCAAAAAGACGATTGTAATAATTTTTTAGGTGCTGAGGTCGTTTCTTGTAGAATTGACAATTCTCCTCCAGAAACAGTTATTGAAGGATCACATTTAATTTCCTTACAAAAACCAACGTTAACATTTATTGCAGATGATTCTAAACACCAGTATACAAGTCAACAAAATGCATTAGGCTTATTTGGATATTGTTTAGATTCAACAGATCCTAATGCACCTAGTAGTTGTGTAGATAAAGATGGCAAGGATGCATTCATTGAGAAACCATTTCCCGGACTTGCCAATAAAGAAACAATTATTGTTGATGTATTAGATGCCTTGAAAAATAAAATTGTAAATGGCGAAAATTATGTGTTGAAATATTATGCAGAAGACAAATATGGTAATCGGGAAAATACAAAAGAAACTTTTATCTTTGTAGATAATGTAGCACCAGAATTTGAAATTTCTGAGGACATTCAAACAACTGATAGTTCCACTGTATTAGAAACATATTTACAAGGTATGAATGAACCAATGAGTTGTGAATTTACATTGACACAAGTTCTTCCATCTGGGGAACAATCAAAAATTACATTAGGACAAGACATTCAACAGAAAAAAGTATTGTATACGGAGTTGAAAGGAATTAAGTATGCGTTAGAAGTTGCATGTACAGATAATGCAGGTAACGAACAATCAAAAATAAAAGAATTTACATTTGACTTAGAACCAACGATTGATATTGTCGATCCTCCTTTATTTGGTGTGGTATCAACTGAGGACATTATATTTAAAGCAAAAACAGAAGTTGGTGCAACGTGTGAATTGTTTTCATTTGAATCCGGCGTATGGGAAAAGAGGGCAGATTTCATTACTGATGAAACTGGTAAAGAACATCAAACTATCAGTATTAAAGTTCCCGGTGAACGAACATATGCCGCAGAACATAAAATAGTATGTAAGGAATTATATGTTCAGAAGCAATACGAAGATTATTATCATTTCACTGTAGATTTCACGCCGTCCGCAGTTCAAGCAGTTGTCAAAGAAGAAACAAGAGAGGAACGATTTTTAGGATCAAATTGGGAAACCACATTTGTAAAATCACCTGTACTAGGATTTGAATGTAAGGATGCGGCATGTGAAAAGATTTTCTATTGTACGGGTTCATCTTGTTCTGTTGCACCTTCAAATCAATATCAAGAATATACTACCGAATTAACTTTAGATAAAAGTACACATGTGTGTTATTATGGCGTTGATCAAAGTTTAAATCAGCCAACCTTTGCGGATTGTGGAGATATTTTTATTGAAGGATATGGGATAGAATTGAAAAATCCAGAAGCACATTATTTCGGTGTGGAGCAATGGGGAATTTCAAAAGAACCAAGTTTTGATGTTGTTTTTACAACTAAAGTTCCAACAGTGGAATGTAGGTATGATACAAATAGTAATTTCAAATATCACGATGCTCCTGGATTCAAAGTTCTCAAACCAAATGCACAACAAGAATATACCATTGAAAAATTTCCAGAAAGTAGTGGTGGTTCTGCATTTTCAGCAGGCACAGTGAAAAAGTTATATGTTGTATGTCAGAATAAAAATGGGGATCTTGGACCAGAACAAGAATTATTTTTATCTTATGACACTTCAAATCCAAAAGCACAAAATTTTGTGGGAAATCCTAATCCTTTAATTGAAGGAACAAAAGTAATATTGAGTATTAACACAGATGATAAAACATTATGTAAATTCAGCGACAAAGGTCATGACATATATGAATTAATGAACTTTGCATTCCCTGGTGCTGAATCAGATCTTCCTGGCGTTAAATCTAGTTATAAAAAGAAATTACATGAAACACATTATGTTCCTTATTATGTCAATAACTTCCAAGGTTTAAAAAATACAATTGAATTGACCTCAATGTGTAAAAATGCAGCGGGTGGATTCTCCGAATTACAAAAATTAACATTAAACATTGATTACACTTTACTCGGAGGTATTACTAAAATAACCCCGCAAGATGCATTTGTAAATACAGATACCATCCAAATTCATGTTGAAACAAGTAAAAATGCATTATGTAAAATCAAACAAGAAAATAATCTTGTCACCATGCAAGGAGCTGGTGGAAGATCGCATACATTAAACATTCCTTCTCTTCTTGGAAGTCACCAATTTCCAATTGTATGTACAATGGGAGAACATCAAGTTGATGGAAAAGCATCCTATACTTTAGATAAAACAAAACCAATTATTTCAAAAGTAAACAGCGGACTTTATTCATGTGGTAAATCTGAAATTAGTGTATATCCAGTTGTAGATGAAAATGTCAGTGCATTTTTTTATGAGGTCTATAGTAAATCTGGTGTGCAAATAGTGCCAGAGAATACGACCAGTTTTTCATTTGGACAAAAAACACCTAGTACAACAAATTTAGGAACACTTATTTTCCAAGGATCCACGGATGGTACAAAAGTTATTAAAGTACCTGCCGGAAATTTGACTGAAGGAGAAACTTATCAGATTAAAGTAAAGGCAGTAGATTTGGCAGGGAATGAAGGGGAGTTTACAATGAGTTCAGGTGTATCTATTACATCCGGTAATGAATCTATATGTAAAAGTACAAAACTTCCCGGTGTGGAAGTTCTTAAAACCGAAACGTGTAAAGAAACAAAATTCTTCTTAGAATGTAATTCTCTTGTTGGTTGTGGTGATATAAATTATGGTGTAAGTACATCTGTCAGTGCTTGTGCTCCTAATTCAACTTATACAGGAGTTCCACTTTCCGTATCAGAAACAAATGTTGTATGTTATGATGCTATTGATAATATTGGGAATGAGTTTAAAGGAACACATACTGTTACATTTAGTGATGCAGATGGTGATGGAATCTCAGATGTATGTCCTGATAAATGTGCAAATACTCAAAAAGGAAAAATTGCAGATGATCAAGGATGTTCTTCCGATCAAAGTCCTGAAGGAGAAAAGAAAGATACAGATGGTGACGGATTAACAGATTTATTTGAGCAAACATATAATAGGGAAAATTGCGTTTTAGAATATTTAGCTAAAGATTCAGATTTAAATGGAGTGCCAGATGGATCCGAAGATTATGATACTGATGGATTTTCTAATTTCCAAGAACAAACACAATTACAAGACCCTTGTCAAGCAGATACTCAATCAGATACTACTGAAGATTCTGACTTCCCTGTAATTCCAAGTGGGCCTTCAAGCGGTGATACTAATGTATTGGCATGGGTTTTACTTATTATGGGATTATTATCCATGATTGGTAGTGCAGGATATTTAGTTTATTATTACAAATATTCAGGAACTAAAAGCACCGGAGGGATAATGAGGCCGGGTCCAGGACAGAGAACAACAGGACCACAAGGATTACAATCATCACCTCAAACAAATTTATTTAAAGATTTATTTAGAGGACGTCAGAAAGCCATTCAAGGTCAAAAACATAAATCTTTGTTTGGTGATTTCACAGAAAAATCTAAAGAAATACCTCATGTAGGGGATCTTTTGAAAGGGAGTAGTGGAAATATGTTAGATAAATTACATGGTATTGCACAGAAATATGTTGAACATAAAGATGAAATTAGTCCTGGCCTTAAAAAAGATGAAAAAGGAATATTTGGAAAATTAGAAAGTATTGCTAAAAAGACTAAAGACAAAAAAATTAATGAAGTTGTAGGGAAGGATGAAGCAAAAGATATTTTTACTAAATTAAAATCACTTTCTAAAAAGAGGAAAGAATGAACAAGAAGGGTATGGCCATTAATCAGGTATTTGTATTTATGATTGCAGGTTTAATATTTGCATTAATTTTAATTTTTGGATATCAAGCAATCTCTGGGTTTATTGATACAGGAGAAGCTGTTCTATTTACAAAATTCAAAACTTCAATTGAAGCAGATGTCCAGAAAATTCATACTGATTTTGGATCTATTAGAAAAAAGTCTTATACGTTACCTTCAGGATATGAAGAAGTGTGTTTTGTTAATATGGATAGGCCGTATCCTGCGGATTGTAGTATTGGCTTATTAGCCTGTGATACCTGGAAAACGTCTGAGGGATATAAAAGTATAGATCAGAATGTGTTTTTGAAACCTTCTGCACCTGCAATAAAAGTTGCACCCATTACATTAACAGATGGAGAAGATAAACCTCAAGATTCCCTCTGTATCAAACTCGTAAGTGGAGTTTTTACAATTATTTTAGAAGGAAAAGGTGACCATGCAGTGATTTCACCAGTATCATAATTTTACCAGTATCATAAAATGGCAAACAAAAAACAAAAACCCACAGTTTTTGAGCGTTCTCATTCAAAGAAAGGTCAAGTTCAAATAACTGTTAATTGGATTTATATAGTCATTGCAGGCGCAGTAATTTTATTATTTTTTACAGGTTTAGTTGTGAAGGGAAAAGATGCCGCAGAGAAAAATATTGCAGAGGATGTAGTTCAAGTAATGGGAAATGTGTTTACAGGTGCAGGTGTTTCTGAAAAAACAAAAAATCGTATTGAAACAAGTGGGCTTGCAGAATTCACATTTCAATTTACATGTACAGAAGGTGTAAGTACATTTGGAATCAAGGATAAAACCAGTTCAGTTCAAGATACCACACAACCAACATTTTCACCAGAAGAAATAAAGACTACTAGACTGTTGTTGTGGAGTTTACCTTACAAATTACCTTATAAAATTGTAGATTTATTATTTGTAACATCTATTAATACAAAATATTTTTTGATTGCATATGATGATATAGATTTTGTGAATGAATTCGATACTGCAACAGATGATACTGATAAAACCATGAAAATTAATTGGCAATCTATTACAAATTTGGATGAAGTGGATCCTCAAGGAAATTTTCAAATTCGCATTGTGGATTTAGATGGTATTTATGTGAAGGATAATGGGGATGTGCCTGAAAAAGTACAAGCCTTAGCAGATGAAAAAGTAACCGCAGTAACTTTTTTGTCTGGAAACTTAGGACAATACTATCAAAAGCAAGGAATCGTGTGGATTAAAAAAGGAAAACCAGTAGAAATCATTTCCTTGGGTGGAAAAAGAGACGCGGCAAAATATGCTGCAATTTTTGCACAAGATGGTGACCAATATAATTGTAATATGCTTAAGGCATTTAAGAGATTAAGTTTGGTGAATCAAGTGTATCAAGGAAAATTAAAGGACTTACAAACTTACTATACTGACAACTCTCAATTATCATTAACAAAAGCAAGTTGTTATGGTTTAGCAGGTATAGAAGGTTTCGCATTTGAGCAGAATATGAAAAATGAATTAGACGCATTTCAAGGCAAAATTGAAACTTGTGTTTTTCAATCAAAGGAAGGTTTGACTTCCACATCATGTCAAGATTTTGTGGGATATGCACATGCTGTAAGTAATATTAACCAAGAATTACAATCGGAATGTATTCCCTTATATTAAAGGATATAAATATTAAAATGAAATTAGAAAGAAAAAAACAACAAAAATCAAAGATGCACAAAATTCATAATTTTGGCACACCAGAAAGTTCTAAAAAATTTCTCGGTGTTTTTGAGCTTTCTCAATCGAGAAAGGGACAGGTACAAATGACAGAAACTATTGCTGTACTTTTCATTTTTTTTATTTTGATTGTTTTTGGAATTTCCCTTTTTTATCAGTATTCTAAATCCTCTTTTCAAGCGCAACAAGAAGAATTGTTGGGAAAAAAAGCAATTGAAATCACTCTTAAAACCTTGTTTATTCCCGAATTAATGTGTACAAAAGGTGATGCCGAAGCTGAAGATAATTGTTTTGACATGATGAAAGTGCGTCATGCGGTGGATGTATTTGGTGAAAATAATTTAACTTATTTTGATACTTTTTCCTTTTCTAAAATTAGTTTATCTGAAATCTATCCTGGGAATGAAACTTATGTGTTGTACGATTTCCCTAAAAACGATTGGGAAAATACTGAAAAAACATTTTTTATTATTGCAATGAAAGATGAAGTAAAAGGTGAAGGTCAACCTTATTTCGGTATTGGCCGATTAGACATCGAGGTGTATTCATGAAATTTAACAAGTTTGGACAGATGGAAATTATTGGGCTTGTTGTAATCGTAATTTTAATCTCTTTAGGTATGTTGTTTATGGCTGTGTTTGCATTGAGTTCTGATACTTCTAAAAAAACATTCACACGAAAAGGTTTGGCTGCAAGTACAGTAAGTGGAATTCTCAAATTAAATGTGGGTAAAGAATGTCTAGGGCAAGGATCCCCTCAATTAGGCGGCGACATTTTAGAAGATTGTGCAATGTATTTCGATTTCAAAGAAGATTCTTCTAGTTCTATTTATCAATGTCGAGGAAAACATAGTTGTGTTTTTTTTAGGGCGTTATCATATGAAATATTAAATGGAACTCTTGGTGCTCAAGAAAAAAAGTATGAATTTACCGCACGTTTGATTGAACAGAAAGGTGCAACTCCAAAAGATTTAATTGAAATTATAAAAAATAAAGGTGGGTGTCCAAAAGCAGCAATTACAAATCAAGATAGTTCCAAACCATTTCCATTACAAACCAATGCAGGGTTGGTAGAAGTAGAACTGAAGATTTGCGATTAAATTATTTACATGTTAATTTCATATAATTCAAGGCACATTTTCCTTGGAAACTAGTTGGTTCACATATAATTTTTATTGGTTGATTATAGAACTCACAAGGTTCATTAGATGTACATGAAGGTATTTTTTTTCCTATCAAAGAGCCGTTATCATAAACTTCGAATATATTTTTTCCTGCTACAATTTTTGTTTGATGAGATATTTCTGTAGGAAATGAACCTTCAATATAAGCAAAACCATAGATAGAAGTTCCGTTACTTGTACTAAAACTAATTTTTCCTGAACCTGATGAAGAAGGTAATCCATATAATATAGTCATTTTGCTATTTTTATAAATCCATTCAAATTCTAAAGTAGCCTCACCATTGCAGGTAAACTTATTTTTTGTTTCCATTGAGGAAAGTGTTTTTGGTTTCATATCGATTGAACCTAGGCTTGTGGTAATTGTTCCTCCATTCTTGAAGAGATTCCAATTGGTAGTAAATTTATTTCCAAAGTCTTCGTAAAATAATTCTTTACTTTGGGGGGGTTTACTTGCGCAAGTTCCATTATTACATGTGTCTCCACTATTACAACTTTGAATTTTCCATTCTAAACAATTGTCTGTGTCATAATCTCCACACGTTTTTATTTTTGATGAAGATTCACATGCCGTTTGTCCTTTGGTGTTGCATTCATTTGTACAACCGGGGTTTACAATAGAATCTACACATGATCCATCTTTACAGGTTTTTCCAGACCCACAATTTGTTATTTTTAAATCAAGACATTTATCGTCATCATATTTTCCACATGTACTTAAGGAGGTTCCACTACACGTAGTTTTTCCATAAGTGCTACAATCATCAGTACATTCTAAATCACATTTACCATTATAACATACTCTTGAGTTTAGACTACAATCAATAGTTTCTAAAAATAAACATCCTCCAGTATATTGGTTACAATTTTGG
>PCYG01000051.1:0-1550 GCA_002763025.1 Candidatus Woesearchaeota archaeon CG10_big_fil_rev_8_21_14_0_10_32_24
AATATTTAAATGTGTTTATTCCACGTAATACTTTAATGTTCTGAAGCAGAGAAAGTACCAATTTATAGTGAGTTTCTAGTGAAAGCAAACAATTTAATCTTCAAATAAGCGAACTATATATGAAATTCCATTCGGTATTTAAAGAATTTCAGTTTATGAACGTTTATCGACTCTAACATTTCTTTGTGGGTGGGGGAAGCCCCTTACGGGGTGCCCGCAGTGCAATCCCACCAGCAGAAAAGCGAGTCGGTGCTATCTCTGCTTCATTTTGCTAAAGTATTACTATTCCACATGTAAATTCAACAAAATTAAAAACAATAATAAAGAAAAAAGAAAAACAAAAAAAACTTATTTCACCAATTTCTGTAATTCCTCGTCACTTAATTTGACAAATCGTTTTTTTTCTACGTTAATATAAGATGCATCTACACGCTCAAAATTAAAATCTGCACCTAAGAATTCCTTCAAAGCAGATAATCCTAATTTAATTCCTTCTTCTACACTTAAGTTAGCTTTCCATTTTTTCTGTAAAATTGGCTCTACAATTGCTTCTCCTTCCCCAATAACAGCTGCTCTATGTTGAAAATATAATCCATAAGGTTCTGTAACGAATAACTTAATATTTCCATCTTCTTCAACACCACCAACTAAAAGAGATACACCGAATGGTCGTAATCCTGCTGATTGTGTACAAATTTGTTTCAAGTCACATATATCTTTCACAATTGAAAGAATATCAATCTTAGAATCATATGTTACTGCATGTTGTTGTGCTTTTATTTGTGCTCTATCAACTAAAACACGTGCATCTGAAATTATACCGGAAGCAGATGCTGCAATATGGTCATCAATCCGAAACGTTTTTTCAATTGATTCTGCAACAACTAATTTTGATCTAACTGGTTTATCAGAAACAAATACAACACCATCTTTACATACAATACCAATTGCAGTTGAACCTTGTCGTACGGTCTTCTTTGCGTATTCTACCTGTAATAATCTTCCGTCAGGAGAAAACATTGTGATAGACCTATCATAGCCCATCTTATCAATCATTTGTTTACTAGGATTCATTATTCACACACCTCATTAAATATTATTCTTTTGCACCAGCTTTTTTCAATGTCCCAGATACAATCACAGACCTTATAATTACCGGTATACTTTTAATCTTTTTGATTAAGATGATTGCAGAAATACATTCATCAACATATTGATGATTTACTTTTAATATAAATCTTTTGCCCCCTCCTTTTACAAATAGGGGAGAAGCCTTAGATATACCCAATTGACCAAAATAATTTAAAAGAGCTTCCTGAATGGCATTATTAAGATCAGATAAAGAACATTCCTGACTTACTTCAAACACAATGTACCTTTTCTTTTGCTTCAATGACTTCAAAAGTTTCATCTATTTATTCAACCATCTCTTCCATATCTAAAGGTTCTTCTTCATCATTGCTATCTTCGTCATCTTCATCATCTTCGCCCATACCACTTAAAGAACGACCAGCTAACATATCTTCAGAATTTGTAAGCATTTCACCAGG
>PCYG01000051.1:1574-7284 GCA_002763025.1 Candidatus Woesearchaeota archaeon CG10_big_fil_rev_8_21_14_0_10_32_24
TCAACATCTTCATTCCATAATGTTAACATTACGGTTCCTGTTGCATCTTTTACGATTGCATTACAAACCTTTCCAGATTTACCAAACTTTTCAAAAGTTCGAGCATCTTTTTTTTCCACAACCTCTACTACGAGATCCACTTTTCCTTGATTTGCTTGTAAGTCTTTAATTTCCATATTTCCACCTTTATATTAGATTAGATTAAGACTAAAGTAGTATTTAAGTTTTCTGATTTTATACACGTCCCTTCCCAACTTGTTCTTTCAATTGTATCACTTGTTGTGCGTATTTCTTCTGATGTTGAGCAGGTAATCTTTTGTAATGTTTCTCTAAATCCGTTGTTTTAACTTTAATTTCTTTCACAGAACCAGAAGCTGCATCCATTAATTTTGTTTCAAATTCTTTACCTTTCTGAATCAGATCTTCAATTATCTTACGTAATTGCATCAATTTAGGATAATGCTCTTTCTTTTTATCTGAAGGCATCTTCAAATAATGTTCATATAATAATTTATATTCCTTCTTCAAGAATTCTAAAGGTAAAATATGCGTTTTTGCAAGAAGAGATTCAATCCTAGATTCTAACTTTCGTGCAGATGTCCATACGGAATGATGAAACACAACAATCCAAAAAATCAATGCAAGAAGTGCAATGACCGCACACAAAAATTTTAAACCAGGATATTCTAAGAAAAAGAACAAGGAGATTGAAATAACAAATACAATAATTAATGTTACTAACAATCCACCTCGTTTTGTAATCACTTTTTATCACGTAAATAATGAATTAATTCTTTAATTTTAATTCGTTGTTGTTCAGTTGTATCCCTATCTCGTACAGTGACTGCTTCGTCCTCTAATGTTTCAAAATCAATAGTAATACAATATTTTGTTCCTATTTCATCTGCACGCGCATATCGTCTTCCAACAGAAGCTGTTTGATCATAGAAACAGGAAAACTCTTTTCTAAGTGATTCATAGATTTCTTGCGATTTTTCAACAATATTATCTTTATTTTTTACTAAAGGAAATACTGCACAATAAAATGGTGTAAAATCTGAAGGAAGTGCAAGAACATCATTTCCTCGTTGTTCATCCTTATGATAATTCAAATCCAACAAAGCATACACACTCCGATCTACACCAAAACTTAATTCTAACACATGTGGGATAAATTTTTCACATGTTGTTTCATCAACAACATCCATTTTTTCTTTAGAAATTTCCTGATGTCCTTTCAAATCATGATCTGTTCTATAATGTAGTCCACCAACTTCTGTGAAACCATATGTGTTTAGATCTATTTCAATATCAAAATGATTTTTATTATAGAATGCCTTTTCCTTATCATCTAATTCATAGAATCTAAATTTCTCTTGTGGAATTTTTAAAAGATCAAAATAAAATTTCTGAATCACTGCAAGATGATACACATAGAATTTAGGCAATCCACGCTCAACTAATTCTTGAACTGTTCTCTCCACAACCATATTAAATTCACGATCTTCTTGCAACATCACACGTAATGGATAATTCTTCACTTTGTCAAAATTGGGATGTTCATTAACTTTATGAGGATTGAAAAATATTTGTAATTCAGCTTGTGTAAATGCCCTTTGTCGTAACGTTAAATTTCGTGGTGAAATTTCATTCCGATACGCCTTACCAATCATTGCAAGACCCATAGGAATTTTTTTCCGTAATAATTCAAATTGTAATTTGAAATTAACATAAGGAGATTGTGCAGTTTCTGGTCTTAAATATCCTGTCTGGGTAGAACCAACACCTAATTGTATGGGAAACATCATATTCACAATTTCAACAGGCATTAATTCTGAGTTACAACTAGGACACACAATTTTATGATCTTCAATTAAATTTGTTAATTGTCCTGGTGTTAATCCTTCAACTCTTTTTCCAATTACACCTTCAATAAGATGATCTGCTCTGTAATTAACTTGACATTCAGAACATTTTGTAACAGGATCTACAAAATTTTCTAAATGACCGGATGCTTTGAATACATTTTCATGCATAATTTCGGAAGCATCAATTTCATAAAAATTATCATGAAGCCCAAGAAAATACGATCGCCATGCATTTTGAAAATTATGTTTTAAAATTGTCCCTAAGTGCCCATAATCATAGAATCCAGTTAAACCACCATAGATTTCGGAACTCCGATAGATAAAACCTTTCTGTTTACAAAATGTTGCTAATTCTTGGGATGTATGTGTCATTGTAAGAAGAAGAAGTTGTTTAATTTAATAAAGTTTTGTTTCTTTTGGCTTTGTCTGAAAATTTATTTCTTCAACCATTGCACTTCTTCACTAGTTAATTCTAATTCATGTGCAATCTCTTTCCCACTTCCATTACGGAAAATCTCACGTAAATAAGGAAGTTGTTGTTCCGCTACTTTTGTAGATGTGTGTGTTGCTGTGGCTAATTTGATCACAACTTCTTTCTTCTTGGCATTTGACATATTTGCTTGCCAAATTCTTAGAATACGCATGGTTGGTTTATATTGCACAAATTCTGTATTTCGTTCTTCTTTTGCGGAACTAATACCTGCGGTTAAAAGATTAAACATATACACCATAAATCGCCAATGTTGTCGTCTTCTGATACGTCCTTGGAATACATCTGCACGTGCAAGATGTTCATAGGCTTTCGCTAAAGATTTTGGATCCTTATATTCCTTGGGTAAGTTATAATCAATCCATAGAAACATTTCATTCGGTTGTAAATCTACATCATCCAATGCAGGAAGTGCATTATCAACAGAAGATGATTTAAAAATAATTTGTAATGCACTTACAATTGATTGTGTTCGCTTCCGATCAGAAAGACCTACAACTTTCTCAAACGTCACATTTTTCCCACATGTTTGTAAATCTATTAATGCACCACGCAAATCTCCATCAACTTGTCTTGCAAGAGAATTGATTGATTTTTCATCGTATGTGATGTTCTCTTGTTGACAAATCCATGTTAACGCATGTGCAATAGTTTTGTATTGTAATTTATGAAATTCAATCTCCTTTGCAATTTTTTTTAGAGGTTTTAATTTTGCATCAAAAGGATCATTTGCTGTTAGAATAACAGGGAAGATAGATTTTTCAATTGCCTTCACAATTGCAGGAACACATCCCCGATCCTTGACACCAGAAACATTATCAATTTCGTCAATCAAAATAATCTTAGGTTTAAAAAACAATGATTGCTGACCTAATGCAGAACCAAGAAAGGAAGAAATATTTTCAGCTTTCCGCAAATCTGATGAATTGATTTCCAACACATCAAAATTTAATTCTTGTGCCAACGCATACACGGATGAAGTTTTTCCATTTCCAATGGGACCAAATAATAACGCAACTTTTTCTTTATGTTGCTTATAATTCACAATAAAATCTTTCAATTGTGAAACTGCCATCTGCTGACCAAATACCTGTGCAGAATTCTTTGGCATATATTTATGAGTGTACATAGAATATTTTTATGAAAGGAAGTTTAAATGGTTTGTGGTAATAAATAGACAAATAGGTGATATTTTACTAATAACCTTTATTAAAAAGAACATAAAATTCAGCTACATGTTATAGAAGCTGGATGACCTCAACCTCACCATGCGCTTAAACCCGAGAAAAGCCCAGAGAAGATTAATATACAAATAACAACAATATATGTTACAAAGGTCATGTTTCTGATTAAAAAAATTGCAGCCTATATTATAGTTACTATTAACTCCACCCCAACAATATATATAAACAAAAACCAAATATCTCATATAACGTATGAAAGAAGGTTTAACGTTTGCAGATGTTCTTCTTGTGCCAAAAAGAACACCATTGAATTCTAGAAGTGAAGCAAGTACTTTTACACGATTTACAAGAAATGTCCCCTTACATATCCCTTTAATATCTTCCAATATGGCTACTGTTACTGAAAACCGCATGGCAATTGCCATGGCACGTGAAGGTGGCCTTGGCATTATTCATCAATTCAATACCATTGAAGAACAAGTTGCGGAAGTAAAAAAAGTAAAAAGATCTACAAGTTATGTTATTGAAGATCCAATTACCGTTTCTCCACATATTACAATTAAAGAAGCGATTGAAACTATGAATAAAACAGGTGTTACAAGTCTTCTTGTATCTGAAAACAAACAATTAAGAGGAATATTTACACATAGAGACTATTTATTTGAGTTAGACAATTCAAAATTAATTTCCGCTGTAATGACACCTTTTGAAAAATTAATTACTGCAAATCCACATATTAAAATGGAGGAAGCAAAAAGAATTCTTCACGAACATAGGATTGAGAAATTACCATTAATTGAAAATGGGGAGGTGAGAGGTTTAATTACAACGAAAGATATCCATAAACTTGAAAATTGGCCAAATTGCACCAGGGATGAAAAAGGACGATTAAGAGTTGGAGCTGCGATTGGTGTCAAAGATTCTTTAGAACGTGCAGAAGAATTAATTAAAGCTGAAGTTGATGTTCTAGTTCTGGATGTTGCACATGCCCATTCAGATTTGGTAATCAAAAAATTAAAAGAATTAAAATCACACTTTCACATTGATATCATGGTAGGAAATATTGCAACTGCCGATGCTGCACGAGATTTAATTGAAGCTGGTGCAGATGGATTAAAAATTGGCATTGGACCTTCTCCCGTATGTACGACAAGAATTATTTCTGGATCTGGTGTTCCACAAATATCTGCAATTATGGATGTCGTCAAAGTAGCCAATCAATATAATGTTCCTGTAACCGCAGATGGTGGTATGAAATATCCGGGTGATGTGGCAAAAGCAATCGCTGCAGGTGCATCAACAATTTATTCGGGAAATTTCTTTGCAGGCACAGATGAATCCCCTGGATTTATTATTATGAAAGATGGTAAAAGATACAAGAGATATATGGGATCAGCTTCTTATGATAGTGGACATGAACGACAAGAACATACCGACAAGAAAAAAGTAAGAGAAAGATTAGATATCTTTGTAGAGGGCGTTTCCACATTAGTTGATTATAAAGGCCTTGTTGAAGATGTAATTAAAAGTATTATCAAAGGTCTAAGAAGCGGTATAAGTTATTGTGGTGCAAGAAATATTAAAGAAATGCAAGCAAATGCAGAATTTATGAAAATTACAGCTGCGGGTTGGAAAGAATCTCAATCACGTGGTGAAAAGTTAAGCGAATAATTAGACTTTTTTTTTATTTATATAATCCCTTACTAAATCCAGAAATCTTGAAACAGGATAAGTTGGTTTTCCTTGAATAATTTTTGGTTTTTGATAAGCTCCGGTAGTTTTCAAAATTGAGGACCCTAATACTTCCAATTCTAATTGACCAAAAGAAGAATCGTGATGTAATTTAAATGTACGATTATTATACACTGCTTCATAAGAATCCTGCCCAATTTCTAACCAATATTCCAATGGTACTTGTTCTGCTCCTAATAAGGGTGAATTTATGTTCATAAATATCATTTTTTAAAAAGTAGTTATAAACTTTCTGGTAAAGTATATGCAATATATGATTAAAATAGTACGTAATACTTTAGTGTTCTGAAGCAGAGAAAGCACCAATTTATGAACGTTTATCGAATCTAACATTTCTTTGCGGGTGGGGGAAGCCCCTTACGGGGTGCCCGCAGTGCAATCCAACCAGCAGAAAAGTGAGTCGGTGCTATCTCTGC
>PCYG01000051.1:7323-10120 GCA_002763025.1 Candidatus Woesearchaeota archaeon CG10_big_fil_rev_8_21_14_0_10_32_24
GGCAGAAATTCTGGGAAGAAAATGATATTTATACATTTCATCCAGACGAAAGAGAAACATTTAGTGTAGACACGCCACCACCAACAGTTTCTGGTGCAATGCATCTCGGTCATGCCTTTTCTTATGCACAACAAGATATTATAGTACGATATCAACGTATGAAAGGAAAAAATGTATTCTTTCCATTTGGAACTGATGATAATGGATTACCCACAGAAAAATTTGTAGAGAAAGAAAAAAAATTACTTTCACGAAATATGGACCGACAAGAATTTATTAAAATTGCAAATGATGTCATTGAAATAAAAAAACCAGAATTTATTGAAAGTTGGAAAGAAATTGGGATGTCTGCAGATTTTAAACGCTCCTATTCTACAATTAATGAACATTGTCAAATTACATCACAAGCATCATTTATTGATTTATTCAAAAAAGGAAGAATTTTCCGACAAGAATCTCCTGTTGCATGGTGTGTATCATGTCAAACTGCAATCGCACAAGCTGAATTTGAATCTATTGAGAAAGGGTCTCATTTTAATGATATAAAATTCAAAAGTGGAGACCAGGATTTAATTATCTCTACAACACGTCCTGAATTAGTACCGGCATGTGTGGCGTTATTTTATCATCCTGAAGATGAACGATACACACATCTTCAAGGAAAGAAAGCAACAGTTCCCATATTTAATTATGAAGTACCAATCATTGCTGATGAAGCTGTTGAAAAGGATAAAGGAACTGGATTAATGATGGTGTGTACATTTGGAGATAAAGAAGACGTTGAAAAATGGCACAAACACAATTTAGAATTACGCGTGGTATTTGAGAAATGGGGGAAGATGAATGACCTTGCAGGCGAATTCAAAGGTTTAAGCATCAAAGATGGACGTAATGGCATCTTAAAAAAACTGGAAGAAATTGGTGTGCTTGTAAATCAAAAAGAAATCACTCATGCAACAAATGTGCACGAACGATGTAAAACACCGATTGAATTCATGAAAACAAAACAATGGTATATTAAAATTTTGGATAAAAAAGAAGAGTTATTAGAAGCAGGAAACAAAATTACATGGTACCCTCAACACATGAAAGTACGATATGACCATTGGGTTGAAAATTTAAATTGGGATTGGTGTATTTCACGACAACGACATTTTGGAATTCCAATTCCTGTCTGGCAATGCACATCCTGTCAAGAGTTTATTATTCCAGAACTAAATGAACTTCCAATTGATCCTACAATTACCACAACAAAAAATAAATGTACATGTGGGGCATCAGAATTAATTGGAGAAACTGATGTCCTTGACACCTGGGCAACATCTTCAGTAACCCCAGAAATTGTACGTAATTGGGCACATAAAGGAGAATATGATATTGAATATATTAATGCACCGATGGATTTACGTCCACAAGCACACGACATTATTAGGACTTGGTTATTTTATACATTAACAAAATCTTATTTCCATTTTGGCAGAATTCCTTGGAAAAATGTGGCAATTTCTGGACATGCACAAGATTCTGCAGGAAGAAAAATGTCAAAATCTATGGGAAATGGTATTGATCCAATAGAAATGATTACAAAATATTCTGCAGATGCATTAAGATTTTGGGCAGCAACATCTAAACTTGGTGAGGATTTACCATTTCAAGAAAAAGATTTGCTTACGGGACAAAAAACTGCAACAAAAATATTTAATGCAAGTAAATTTAGCCTTCTGCATCTTAAAGATTACACTGAATCAAAAGTATCAGAAGTGTTTGATCAATGGGTTTTAAGTAAATTACAAAAAGTAATTCAATCAGCTACAGAAAATTTTGATAAATATGAATATTCAAAAGTAAAAGCAGATGTTGATAAATTCTTCTGGCAAATATTCTGTGACCAATACCTTGAAATCGTAAAAGATAGATTATACAAACCAGAAATACGTGGTATAGAAGAAAGAAAAAGTGGACAACAAGCGTTATACACAACATTACTTCATATTCTTAAAATGGTTGCACCAATCATGCCACATATTACAGAAGAAGTATACCAATTATATTTCAAAGAAAAAGAAGGAAAGGAAAGTATCCACATCTCCGCTTGGCCATCATTTAATGAATCTCTTATAAATGAAAATGCCGAGATTACAGGAGATTTAGGAATAGATATCATTTCTACAGTTCGTAAATATAAATCTGAACACAAATTGTCCATGAAAGAAGAACTTGCAAAAATTGTTTTAATTAGTGAGGAAAATAAATTTAAGGAAATGATTCTTTCAATCAAAGAAGATTTAAAATCTGTTTTACATGTACAAGAAATTGTTTTTGAAGGAGAAACTTCCACAGTTTCTGAAAGATTTGAAATTAAGATTGGTGTTGTAAATTAAGCTTAAATAGGCTCAATATTACGAAAGATATTTAAGCCGGCACATGCATATAAACTTAAATAAGCGTAATTTACGTTAATAATAATTCGTGAGGTGTGAATAAAATGGAAGCATATTGTGTTAAATGTAAAGCAAAAAGAGAAATGAAAAACGGTAAAGAAACAACCATGAATGGTAAGGGTGGTAAACAGCGACCTATCATGAAAGGCCAATGTCCAACATGTGGAACAACTATGGTTAGAATTCTCCCAAGTAAAAAAGAATAAATTTATTTCTTTTTTTTCTTTTTTATTATTTTATTATATAGTGAGTTTCCATTAAAAGCGAACAATATTAACTTCGTTTAAGCGAACTATACTGAAACGCATCAGGAATTTGTAACTCATTAATACGTTTCATATAGACTAGTCCGTAAA
>PCYG01000022.1:0-522 GCA_002763025.1 Candidatus Woesearchaeota archaeon CG10_big_fil_rev_8_21_14_0_10_32_24
GTTAATGCCGCAATCGCAGCACCTGCGGAAGGGCCACCAATAATATTAGAATTTGATTTAATTGTATAAATAAAATCATATTGATTACAATTTAATTTGAAATGATTACATGCAATTTCTTTTGCATATCGTGTAGATATTTGTGTGTCAATTTTTGTTGCAGGTTTTGTTTCTAAAAAAACACGCCCATGCCCTTCTTTCAATTCAAGAAATAAATCTGCATCACTTCCTATAAAATGTTCACCTTCTTCCTGAACAGCTAACAACTTTAAATGAAAGGCATCATCTCCTTGTGCAATTATGGTGAATGAAGATAAAACTAATAATACTACAACTATAAACATCATCTTTTTCATGGAAGAATGAGAATATGGTTGGTTATAAAGTTTTCCAAAATATGGTCAACGACATAAATATAACATCACTAGGGTACGGCACGATTATTTTTGGCTTGCTCCTGATTAATTTAATGCATAATTAAATCCAACTTGCAAAAAATGTGCCTCAATTGGCAAAGTAGCT
>PCYG01000022.1:592-2194 GCA_002763025.1 Candidatus Woesearchaeota archaeon CG10_big_fil_rev_8_21_14_0_10_32_24
TAAATAATTCTTTTAGTGATGTCAAAAAAGAGGTTGAAGTTAGGATTAGCATTAGGTGGTGGAGCAGCACGAGGTTTAATTCATATTGGGGTGTTGAAAGTGCTTCATAAACATCATATTAAGATAGACTATATTGCAGGAACTTCTATGGGAGCGGTTATTGGTGCAGCTTATGCAGGTGGTATGATGCCAAACGATTTAGAAGAAGTTGCAAAAACAACGGATTGGAAAAAAATCATAGATTTTACAATTCCAAAAGCAGGATTATTAAAAGGAGATTTGATTCAGAAAAAAATAAATGAACTTGTCAAAGGAAAAGATTTTGAAGATTTAGATATCCCTTTTGGCGCAGTAGCTTACAATCTTACAAAACGACAACGTGTTGTTTTCACAAAGGGGCATTTGGCACGGGCTTTACGTGCATCTATTTCGCTTCCAGGTATTTTCACACCTACAGTCATTGATCGTGATCATTACATTGATGGTGTTGTGACCGATCCAACACCATTTGATGTTGTTCAAGATATGGGTGCAGATATTGTGATTGCTGTTGATTTGTATAATAAAGAAAAATCTAAACCTGCAAAACCAGTTGAAGGTCCCACAGTTGAGAAGTCTAGTTTATTTGATGATCTTAGACATAAATTTATTGTAGTGGAATTGTTAAATATTAAAAATTATATTTTTCCAGAACGATGGCCGAAGTTTATTAGAAGAATTTTAAAATGGGCATTTGATAAGATTTTATATCCTGCGAGAATTATAAGAATTTTATCAGGAAGACAGTTGCCTGAGATTACGCAAGTCATGTATGCTTCTATTGATATACTTTCAAATAGTTATGCAAATGAACGTATGAAAAATGCAGATGTAGATTTCAAAATAGTTCCAAAAATTCAAGATATTGATTGGGCAGATTTTGATCAAGCTGAAAAATTTATTCAAATTGGAGAAGAGGCAATGAAAAAGGAAATTTCACGTTTGAAGAAAAAGCTTAAACTTTCTTAAAACTCATGGTCGTTCACTTTTTTAATTAGGTTCATATCCTTATATTTAAGATGTATTTTTTGACCGGTTTTATTATTTTGTAATAAAATATCTTTTGTCATCATTTTTACAGTATATTCTTCTTCGTTATACATTACTTTTTCTCCTTTTCTGAAAGGAGATTCTCTAAATAAAATAGTTACCCTATATTTTTCTTTATTATCTATTTTTGTATGTAAAGAAGATGTAACTAAATAGAACCCACCAAATTTTTGTTGTAATCGTGTTCCTATCTGACGTCCTTGATTGTTATCAGCAAGATAATAATCCCATCCATTCTTTGTTCCTTTAGCCTTTTCAATTCTTGGGACAATAATATTCAAATATATGATTTCCTTATCTACCCACGCCTTCACTTCATCAGAGGTTTCTCTAAGTTGGAGAATTGCTTCAAAGTACTTTGGATGCTTGCCTTCTAGGGATCTTACCATATATGTTGAAAAAGTATGGTTCTTATTTTAATGTTTCTGAGATTATGTTTATTGTTTGCGAATGGGTTCATACCCCGCTGCTTGCAGCGACTAATTAAGAGCAAACACATAAAAACAAAGTTGT
>PCYG01000022.1:2222-7854 GCA_002763025.1 Candidatus Woesearchaeota archaeon CG10_big_fil_rev_8_21_14_0_10_32_24
CTAAACATACCCCACAGCTTGCTGTGGTTGGGTTTTTGATTTTTGTAATTTTAAAAAAGAAAATTCAAAAAAGAAAAAAAATTACTTATAAATTGGATTGTTTTCAGATTTTCTTTGTTTTTCTCTTTCTATATCTTCTTCTGTATAAAATAGAGGACCACAAGGAGTGTAATAGGGACTTGGTGCTAAACCTTCTTTTCGTAAAGCTTCAGAAAATTCTGCATACTTTTCATCTGAAAAAGCTCGGTCATTAATATGAAAGGATGTAATTGTTTTTCCTATTCTAAATTTGAAATAACCAATATCTGTTTTTATGTTTTGTTGAACTGTATCAATACCATTATTATATCTTGATTCTCTAACAACGGCATCAGTCATTCCAGAATCAAGTGTATTTCTGTCCCATTCTCTTACAACTACATCATCTATCCCAATAGCTTTTGTTGCTTTTAAAACTCGTTGATAAAGTTCTTGGGGTTTGTATTCTTTATGAAATTCTCGATGTACTCTTGCTGTAACCACAGCGATTCTGTCTTCATCTGTTAAGTTTTCTAAATCCATTTTAATCTCCTCGTATAATAATTTTTTATAATCTATGAAATCATTAAACTTTATAATCTTTATTAATCCCCACAAGTTTTTTAAAACATTACACAAAATATCATCCTATGCTTACACCAGAATCTATTAAGGAACTTGAACAACAGAAGTATCGTGTAGTTGGCACGCATTCAGCTGTGAAAACTTGTGGGTGGACGAGGAACATGATTAATGGTGAAGGTGGCTGTTACAAGTTAAAATTTTATGGGATTATGAGCCACCAATGTATGCAAATGTCAACGTCCATTAGTTGTGCAAATAGATGTACATTTTGTTGGAGAGGATACAAAGCGCCTGTTTCTAAGGAATGGAAATGGGCTGTTGATGATCCTGAAATGATTGTTGAAAAAAGTTTGGATGCACACCATCAATTACTTGTTGGATATGGTGGATCTGAGAAAGCAAATAAAAGGGCATATGAAACTTCTAAAACGGTGAAGCATGTTGCACTTTCATTGACGGGTGAACCAATTATTTATCCAAGGATGAATGAGCTTCTTGACAAATTTCATAAGGATGGCATTTCCACATTCATTGTGACGAATGGACAATACCCTGAACAAGTAAAAAATCTTAAACCAATTACTCAACTTTATATTTCTGTAGATGCTCCTAATAAAGAATTGTTGAAAGAAGTTGATAAACCATTATTTGAAGATTATTGGAAACGCTTACTTTTAGCATTAGATTGTCTTGCAGAAAAAAAACAAAGAACATGCATTAGATTAACATTAATTAAATTTGTTAATGACATAGAACCAGAAAATTATGCGGCTTTAATAAAGCGTAGTGAAGCAGATTTTATTGAAGTAAAGGGTTACATGCATGTCGGAGAATCTCAAGAAAGATTGGGAAGGAATAATATGCCCTTACATGAAGAGATTATTAAATTCACAGAAAAAATGATGCCTTTCCTTGAAGATTATGAAATTGTCTCTGAACATATCTCTTCTAGAGTTATTATGCTTGCGAAAAAGAAATTTAAAAAGGATGATGAGTGGTATACCTGGATTGATTTTCCAAAGTTTGATGAACTTGTTAATTCAGGTAAAGAATTTTCCTCTGATGATTATCTTAAAAAAACACCTAATACAGGATTGTCTGGAAAGGGAACGTGGCATCAAATGCAGGATCACATTAAAGCTAGATTTTTGAAAGAGAACAAACATGTTTTTGTCGATGAAGAAACAAATGAATTAAGCTTTTATGAGGATTAAATTTATTCGTAGTAAGAAATAAAATGTTTTTTGCAAGAATCAAAATGGGATTAAAATTTCCCTACAATTTTTTCTAATACTTTCCTATCGTGATCCACAATTTTTAGAGAATCTGTTTCTGAAATTTGATACCATCCCCAATCTTGACCTTCCTGTAGTTTTAGATTTTGTAAAGCATCATATTCTTCCACGAAAACATATTTAGTGCCTTCATGTCTTGTGGTTTTAAATTTTTGTGTTAATATTAATCTTGGATTTTTCAATTGATAATTTAATTCTTCAAAAGTTTCTCTATACACAGTTTGTTCAGGGGTTTCCTCACCATCTATGCCTCCTCCAAAAAAAGCCCAGTAATCGGGTAATCTTTCAGCATCTTTAGCTCTATGCTGTAAAAGGATTTTTCTATCTTTATTATATAATACAATTAAAGCTACATTTCTTTTAATCATTTTTATAATTTAAACATAAATTATTTATAAAATATACTTTATCTATTCGCAACTAATTTTTGGTGTGCTTTATACAATCCTGATGCCAGTAAATGCGCACTTGCATTTATGTATTCATAATTTAAATTTATGTGTTGAGGAACTGTATCTAAACAAACAACACGATCTATATATCTTCTATCGTTCGCCTTTTCGTGTTGGACAGGCATTGTGACAGCATGACTTGTCCATAATTCAACTCTTCCTTTCCCTTCTGTAGCTTCTTTTACAACTTTAGCAGCGCCATTTGCAGTTCCTAAACTAACCGCCATGTCATCAATGATAATATATGTACCTTCTGGATTCATATTTGATGTATTTATAGGACTAAATGATTTAATATTTGTATTTGTGTTATCATATGTATTACGACTTTTCTCAAAATTTACTAATAATGCATAAAATTGTTCTGGTGATAAATCTGGACATGCACGTTCAATAAAATTTTCACATCGTGATTCTGTACCTGAATCTACAACAATGACATATAAATCTCCTTTTTCTTCTTCTCGTAATGTTGCAAATCTTTCTTGGAATGGTCGCAAATGTTTTCTTACATCTTCTGCTTTATCTTTAGAAAGTCCTAATTTATATGGATTAATTGCGCGTGCTGAATGAAAAGGATTAATGCTATGAAAATCCATCCCTAAAGATTCGGCTAGTTGAGCTGCTTCTTTTGCATGTGGGTCAACTGTAATTAATGCGTTTAATTTACCTCGTTGAAGATCTTCCATCACCATATTTAATGAATCAAATTGGAAGAAACCTTGTTTTTTATATTTATCAATACTATGTGATCGTACATAGGATAAGTAGGGTGTGACGAGTGTTCTTTGTAAGGTATCCACATTTTTCAATATGTCAAGATAACCTCTGATTGTCATAAGATGATCATTTACAGAAATACATTGTGGTTGACCTTCAACTAGAAATCTATGTGGTGTTAGCATATGTTCTATTAAAGCCACATGAGTGCCTCTAATATTGTCATATAATTGGTTTCTTCCAATATCTACTTGTGCTTCTACATCTGGAAAATAATCGGAAACTAATTCATGTTGATGATTTTTTGAGGTTCCTTTTTCAACTTGAGATCTACGTAAACTTGTGAATAATTCTACTTTATCTTCCAAACCATAATCTTCTCTAAGAATTTTAGTAATGTCTTGTGCTAAAACAGCAGTTTTTTCACCTGAACAGGGGACGATAAGAAGTTTTGTTTTAGCTACCATTTCTATACTCATAACGTGGTTCATCTCTTTTAACCATTTCTCTTCTAAATCATATGTTTTATACCTCCTACTTTTAAACACAAAACTTTATAAAAACCAGTTGCAAATAGACTTCTATGACACTAACAAAAGAGGAGATGGATGTATTGAAAGTTTTGGTCCAAAAAGAATTGGATCACGTGACAAAGGATGCACATGATTTGATGATTGTGAATTCACCATTTTTAACAAAAGTTTTAGGTGATAGCTCAGATTTTGCGTTCATGAAATCAGAAATGAAGTATCAAAAATTTCTTGAAAATTTATTAACAAAATTATAACTACAAATGACTCAAGAACAAGATTGGCAGGAAAAGTACCAACAATTTCAGATGTTGCAAGAACACATAGAGGAAATGACGCATCATGTACAGATGTTAAGCCAGCAATCAGAAGAGCTAGAAATCTCTAAGAATGCGTTGATTGAATTGGCAAAAACAGCAGAAGGTACAGAAATTCTTGCACCAATTTCAGATGGTATCTTTATTAAATCAAATCTTGTAGATAACAAAAAAGTCATTGTGAATGTAGGAAGTAACACTACTGTAGAACGAACGATTCCTGAAGCGGTTACATTATTAGAACAAGAACACGAAAAACTTCGTAAAAGAGTTGTAGATGCAGAAGCAATGTTACAAAATTTACATCAAAAAACAATGAAAATTTATCAAGAAGTAGAAGCAGGAGAACAAAACTAAATGTTTGGAAAACTTAAAGATAAACTGAAGAGTGCATTATCTCTCTTTTCTAGCGAAGCTGAGGAAGTTGCAGAGGTAAAGGAGATTGAAGTGGAAGAGGTTATAGAAAAACCCACGGAAAAGAAGAAGGAAGTCATTAAGGAAGTAAAGGAAAAAGAAATAAAAGAAAAGAAAATCAAAGAAGTAAAGAAAGACGTCAAAGAAAAACCTCAACAAGAAATTATTGAGAAAAAGGTAGAACCTATTGAAAAAAAATTTATTGAAGAAAAAGAAGTTATTGAAGATTCTAAAGAAGTTGAAGAACCGAAAGAACAAGAAAACGTAAAAATCATTGAAGAAATTAAACCAAAAGGATTCTTTGCAAAATTAAAAGATAAATTTGTAGCACCTGAAGACACAGAAGATGTTGCTGAAGAAAAGGTAATTGAAGAATCAGTTGAAATAAAAGAAATTGTTATTGAAGAAACACCAACAGAAAAAAAAGTAATTAAAGAAACACCAAAGGTTGAAGAAAAACCAGTTATAATTAAAGAACCAGTAAAAGAAGAATCTGGATTCTTTTCAAAAATTAAAAAAACATTAACAACCAAAACAATTTCTGAGGAGAAATATGAAAATATTTTCTGGAATTTAGAACTGGTGTTACTTGAAAATAATGTGTCTGTTGAAGTGATTGAGAAAATCAAAGAGGATTTGAAAGAAGAACTTGTGGATAAACCTCTTCCACGTGATGTTGAAGGGAAAATCCACGAAACTCTCAAACGTACGATGAAAGAAATTTTAACTATTGGACATGTAGATTTAGTGGATAAAATCAAATCAAAGAAAGGTCCATTTATCATTGCCTTTTTTGGTATTAATGGTGTTGGAAAAACAACGTCTATCGCAAAATTAACATATCTATTACAATCTCAAAATTTTAGCGTCGTTCTTGCAGCATGCGATACATTTAGAGCGGCAGCAATAGATCAATTACAAGAACATGCTGACAAACTTAAGGTTAAAATGATTCGGCATGATTATGGATCAGATTCCGCAGCGGTGGCTTTTGATGCAATTAAATATGCAGAAAAAAATAATGTTGATGTTGTGATGATTGACACTGCTGGAAGACTTCATTCAAATACCAACCTTATGGCAGAATTGGAAAAAATTATTCGTGTGACAAAACCAGACCTGAAACTTTTCATCGGAGAGTCTATTACCGGAAATGATTGCATTGAGCAGGCAAAAAGGTTTAATGATTTAGTGCAAATGGATGGTGCAATTCTTACAAAAGTAGATGTGGATGAGAAAGGTGGAGCTCCGTTAAGTATTTCTTATACTATCAAGAAACCAATCTTGTTTCTTGGGGTTGG
>PCYG01000041.1 GCA_002763025.1 Candidatus Woesearchaeota archaeon CG10_big_fil_rev_8_21_14_0_10_32_24
ATTTTGGGATGAGCATATTTTTACGCAAAACTTTATGCGTTATTTTTGTCGCTGACTATTGAGTAATACTTTAGTATTCTGAAGCAGAGAAAGCACCAATTTATGAACGTTTATCGACTCTAACATTTCTTTGCGGGTGAGGGGAGCCCCTTACGGGGTGCCCGCAGTGCAATCCCACCAGCAGAAAAGTGAGTCGGTGCTATCTCTGCTTCATTTTGCTAAAGTATTACGTAATTGATAAGATGAAGTTAAGAAAAATGAGGAGAATTAATTTAATTCTATAGCTTTTTTCAAAAATTTAATATCCCTATAACAAATAAATTTCCCTGTATAATCATTAGGGTGATCATTTTGTAAAATTGATAAGGCATTCTCAAATGGAACCCACTGTAATTCAAAACCCTGAGATTAATCTTTGTCAGTAAATGCTAGGATTTCTCCTTCAGTTTTAACTTTTGCAAAATAACAATAGGAAGGTTGAATTTTTCCTTGTTTATATTTAAATTCAATAATTTTTCCTATTTCTTTTCCTACTTCAATTGTACAACCCGTTTCTTCCATTACTTCACGATACAAAGCATCCATTGTTGTTTCTCCCGGATCAAAGCCGCCACCAGGAAGTTTATGATAATTATTTTTGGCAACAAATAATAACGCAATTTCTCTTTTATCATTAAATAATACTGCACGTGCAAATTCTCTTTGAATTAATTCTAATTTGGGAGAGGGGCTTATTCCAACATCTTCTTCATTAATTTCAGAAATGAGTTCCATACTAACATTTCCTCAAATCATATCCATCCTTGGTATCGCCAATATCCCAACCTAATGCACGTATGCTTTCACGTAATGTATCAGACCGACTCCAATCCTTATCCATACGAGCTTTTAATCTCTCTTTTGCCAACTTAACAACTTCAGCAGGAATCTTTTCTTTCTTTAATCCTTTCAATCCTAATCCTAACACATAATCAAAGTTTAAAATCGTTGCGTATTTGTCTTTATCATTTAAATCACTTCCAAAAACTTCCCACATTACAGCAAGGCCTTTTGGTGTGTTTAAATCATCGGAAACCGCAGTTCTAAATTCAGTAAAATATTTTTTACTTACTTTCCCACCAGTAGATTTAATTTCAAGTATTTTATCATGTAATTTTCGTAATGCATTCCCTGAAGAAACCAAAGCTTCTTCCGAATACATCAAAGGATTTCTATAAGAAGTTCCTAAACAAAAATACCTATACACCAATGGAGAAAATCCTTTTTCTTCTAATACAGATAATGTCAAAAAATTGTCGCCAGACTTTGCCATTTTCTCGCCTTTATTTAAAATTAAAAATTCATTATGCATCCAATAATTCACCCATTTCTTTCCAAACGCCGCTTCTGATTGTGCAATTTCATTTGTGTGATGTACGGGGATGTGATCTATACCCCCACAATGAATATCAAAATGTTTTCCTAAGTATTTAGTAGCCATCGCGGAACATTCTAAATGCCAACCTGGATATCCCATACCAAAAGGAGAATCCCATTTCATTTCTTGAGAATCAAACTTAGATTTGGTAAACCACAATACAAAATCATGTTCATTCTTTTTATTTTTATCTTTTGCAACACGTGCTTGACTTTCAAAATTTAAATTTGCTAGTTTCCCGTAATCTTTTAATTTAGAAGTATCAAAATACACATTTCCACCTGCTGTGTAGGTGAATCCTTTCTTTTCAAGAACTCGGATCATAGAAATCTGTTCTTTAATGTGATCTGTTGCCTTTGCCCATTTATTGGGATTCAAAATATTCAATTTTTTCAAATCATCTTGAAATGCTTTAGTATAAAATACCGCGATTTCCCACACAGTTTTTTTCTCACGCCTAGCACCCTTTAGCATTTTATCTTCACCTTCATCAGAATCGGAAGTGAGATGACCAACATCAGTGATGTTCATCACATGTTTTACTTTGAATTCATTCAACAAAAGAACACGTTTTAATACATCCTCAAATATATAACTACGTAAATTTCCAATATGTGCATAATGATATACCGTTGGACCACAAGTATAAAGTCCAACCTCACCTTTCACAATTGGTTTGAAAACCTCTTTTTCCCCAGATAATGTATTGTATAAAATCAATCCCATTTTAGAATGATATAACTTCTGCTTTATTTAAAGCTTCTTCCAATAAAGATTCCCAATCAAATTTTTCTAATTCTTTTGTAATGAGTTCAGGTTGAGATTTAGTTGCAGGTGCTTTTGGCCCAAGTAGATTACAAATTTCTGGACCTTTTGAAATGTCATAAGTTTCAATTTTCTTTGCGATATTAATTATTTCTTGTTTATCGTATGTAAGAAGTGGACGGAAAATTTCCAGAGATATATGCGAAGAAATGGTTCTTAAATTTGAAAGAGTTTGACTACTTACTTGACCGAGATTTTCACCTGTAATCAAATGCTTTGCCCCTTCCTTCTCTGCAACTTTAGATGCTCCTTTAAACATTAAAATTTTCTGTAAAATAAAATAATTTTTGTGATCACATTTTTCTACTAATGCTTTCAATATTGGTACAAAAGGAATGAGATATACTTTTTGCACACCTAATTTTTGTGCTAATACCTTTACTTTTTCAACTTCTTTCTTATCTGTTAAAGGTTCTTGATGAAAATGTGCTACAACGATTTCTAACCGATTCTGCATAAGATGAATTGCAACCGGCGAATCAATACCTCCTGAAAGTAACGCGACCCCTTTTTCCATGAATTTTATGTATTATATGGGTATTTAAGTTTTTTGGGTGTGAGACCGATATGAAACTATCCTTGTCTTTTTGTATTAGTATAAAACAACAAGTTGCTAATGTCCTCGCCTCTGGCTACGGCGCCCTGTCAAAAACGAGGTACCCGAGATAAATTTAATGTATCTCATAAAAAGTGCCGTGCCCCAATACAAAAATTATTGATGGTTTCGTATGAGCAAAGTGTGAAAACATTTATATTCTCCTATGAACTTATTCCTTTATGAAAAAAGTGATCTTCATTGTAATTTTATTAGTATACATATCAACAGTTTCTGCTGTGAGCCTTTATGATTATGATCATTTAATATTAAATTTAAAGGTTGATGGCACATTTGATTTAATTTCTACACAAACAGGAAGTTCAATCAAAGAAGTGAAAACAGAATTATCATTATTTCCACAAGATAATGTGAGACAAAAAATAATAGCACTCAATACGGATGGAATTGTAAAAAATAATCATATTAATTATTTGTGGACAAACGTACAAGTGGGACAAAAAAAATATGGTTATGAAGCAACTGTACAAACAAATAATTACCGAAATAAAGTCTCCCAAAAGATTGCATTCCCAGTATCACCTGAAAAATTAAAGGGATTTGAACAATATACCAAAGCAACTGAAACAATTGATTCCAACAATATTAATGTCATAAATAAAGCAACAGAATTAGCAGATGGTGAAGATGATTTATTTAAAGTCTCATTTAAATTAGCAGAATGGGTTGAAAGAAACATTAAATATGATTTAAACACATTAACATCAACAGCATCACAATCAGCATCGTGGACTTTAGAAAATAAAGAAGGGGTCTGTGATGAAATGACTTCCCTTTTCGTCGCAATGGCACGTTCTTTAGGCATTCCTGCAAGGTTTGTATCGGGTATCAGTTATTCCACATCGGATTTATTTGACGAACCATGGCAACCACATGGATGGGGAGAAGTGTATTTTCCCGATATTGGATGGGTCAGTTTTGATATTACTTTTGGAGAATATGGATATGTTGATGTAACACACATTAATTTGCGAGATGGTTTTGATCCTAAAGAACCTGCAACGGAGTTTGAATGGATTGCAAACAATGTAGATCTAATAGCCGAAGATCTTGATTTCAATGTAAAAGTTATTGATCAAGGAATATTAATTGAAGACGATATTATAATATCTACAGACATCCATGCATCAAAAGTAGGATTTGGGAGCTATAATCGTGTTAAAGGGATTATAATTAACAATGAAGATTATTATCAAGCAACCACTTTACAACTTGCAGTGCCAAAAGAAATAGAAATTATTGAAAGAAATAAAAGAACAATTCTTCTTGCACCTGGTGAACGTAAAGAAACCTATTGGACTTTAAAACTCAATAATAAGTTAGATGAACGATATTGGTACGAATTTCCCATTTCAATTTATTCAGAAAAGAATAAGAGTGCCACAGATAGTTTTAGAGCAGAGAAAAGTCAACAGATATATTCTTTTGATGAGATCAAACAATTAGAAGTCAAAAGTGAAGATAAAACATATTCACAAAAGATATCTTTTGATTGCGAAACACCGGAAACCATTCAACAAAACACATCCCTAAAAATTCCATGCACAATCAAAAATACAGGAAATCAAAATTTAAAAGAGATTAATTTTTGTATTGAAGATATTTGTGGCATTGTAGATTTAGCAATTAATCAGGAAATCACGGAAGAAATCATCGTAAAAACGGAAACGGCGGGATGGCAAAAAATATTTGTATCTGCTGAAAATAAAGATATTGAAATAAAGGAAGCTTTTGAGTTTCAAGTGACCGATAAACCATTGATTAACACAGAAGTGATGCTTCCAAAATCTCTGGAATATGGGAAAACTGCTAATATTAAAATTAAAATTAAAAAAGAATCGTTTGTATCTCCTCAAAACATCAAAATTCTGATTGAAGGTCCAGGATTTGAAAATATATGGACTTTAAATAATTTAAATGATGAGCAAGAGTTTAATCTTCAATTAAATAATCCCCCCTTTAGTTTTAATAATCAAGTTATAACTACTGTTAATTGGAAGGATCAAGATGGAAATGATTATAATACCAAAACAATTCAAACCCTTAGAGTACATTCTGACAATATAGGATCAAAAATGAAAATGGTTTTGAATGTATTTCTTAAATTCTTTGCTTAAAAGTGTTTAAAAAACAGATAAAAAAAATAAATAAAAAAAAAAATAAAAAGTTTTACTTACGCTTTGCTGGTGCTTTCTTCTTAGCAGGTGCTTTTTTAGCTACTGCTTTCTTCTTAGCAGGCGCTTTTTTAGCTACTGCTTTTCGTTTCACAACTTTCTTCACAGCAGGTTTCCTTTTTGCAGGAGCCTTTTTCTTTACAACTTTCTTCACAGCAGGTTTCCTTTTTGCAGGAGCCTTTTTCTTTACAACTTTCTTAGCTGCTGCTTTTCTTTTTGGTGCAGCTTTCTTTTTGGTTGTTGCTTTTTTCTTTACAGCCATCATCAATCACCTCTTTAGGATATTTGTAAGATAAGAAAAGTACTTTACCTTTTTAAGGTTTTCCTTTTTCAACAAAAAAATAAAAATAAAAAACAAAAACAAAAAAAAGAAATTAACAAATGAAATTTAAAATATAAAAAATAAAAAAGAAAATAGTATTTGAAAGATAAATACACAAAAAATATTTTCACGACGAGGGAGAAACTAGAATTAATATAATCAATTGATAATTTGAAAATTGAAATCAAAAACCCAACCACAGCAAGCTGTGGGGTATGTTTAGATTAATATTGGGTTTTTGGTGTTTGCTCTTAATTAGTCGCTGCAAGCAGCGGGGTATGAACCCATTCGCAAACAATAAACAACAACGGGGTTCCTTTTACTTTGTTTTACTTTATTTTACTTGAATTTGCCAAATGTTAAAACGATAAAACATCAAACTGATCAAGAAACAACTAAATATTTAAAAAGCAAGGGAGTATTTGAGGTAAATATGACAAAAGAAGATATTGCAAAAAAAATAGTGTACTCAGAAATGATTGATTCTCATGACGTAGAAACCGAAAATGTACTTCTTACATCAACTGTGGAACGTTTACAAGAAGAAAATATCATTATCAGTAAGACCTTAAACCGTTTGGAAGAAGAAAGTGCAATGTTACGCGAATTATTTAACAGTGCAAATAATGAATTAAATAGTTTAAAAAGTCCCGCATTACTAGTTGCAGAAGTATCAAACATCTATGAAGACAATAAAGCAATCATCAAATTACCTAATGGGAATAAATTCTTTTGCTTTGTTTCTAAAGACGCTAAAAATATCAGAAGTGGAGATCATGTATTTCTGGATCAAAAATCTTTAAATGTAGTTGGGCGTGCTAATCTTGTAAATAATGGAGATGTAGAAAAATACATCAACATGGAAAAACCAACGCAAAATTGGAAAGAAATTGGTGGATTAGTAGATGAAATTCAAGAAATCAAAGAAGTGATTGAATTGCCATTAAAAAAACCACATCTTTTTGAAAAGGTAGGAATTGAACCACCTAAAGGTATTTTATTACATGGCCCTCCTGGAACTGGAAAAACATTATTAGCAAAGGCTGTTGCACATTCCACAAATGCAACATTCATTGAAGTCGTTGGTTCTGAATTAGTGCAGAAATTTATTGGGGAAGGTGCAAAACTTGTGAAAGAAATATTTGCATTAGCGAGATCAAAAGCCCCAACAATCATCTTTATTGATGAAATTGATGCACTTGCATCACAAAGAATGGATACTGGCACTTCCGGTGAACGAGAAGTAAATAGAACATTCATGCAATTACTTGCAGAAATTGATGGATTTAAATCATTAGATAATGTAAAAATTATTGGAGCAACAAACAGAATAGATATATTAGATTCCGCAATCATTAGACCAGGAAGATTAGACCGATTAATTGAAATTGGACTTCCTAATGAAGAAGGACGCCATGAAATCCTAAAAGTTCATACAAAAAGAATGAATCTTCAAAAAGTAAATCTTAAAAAACTTGCAACTGAAATGGAAGGTTTTACAGGTGCTGAGATTAAAGCGGCTTGTACAGAATCCGGTTTCTTTGCAATTCGGGAAGATAGAGATCATGTAACACAAGAAGATTTCATAGTTGCAATTGAAAAAGTGAGATTTGAAGAAGAAGATGAACATCCTGGTGCATT
>PCYG01000048.1:0-5619 GCA_002763025.1 Candidatus Woesearchaeota archaeon CG10_big_fil_rev_8_21_14_0_10_32_24
AATACCTTCAGATCATTTGTTTGCATTGTGTGTAGATGAAGGTATTGAAAATTATAGACAGCATACAATTGTAGATTTACAAAAATTTTGTAAAGAACATGAAGTCCCATTAAAAGTTGTAACTTCAAAGGATGAATTTGGTATGCCGTTAGATGAGGCATATCCCAAAATTAATAACGATTCAAAAAAGAAACCATGTAATGTGTGTGGTGTTTTTAGAAGATATCTTCTCAACAAATATGCAAGGCAAGAAGGTGCAACAAAAGTAGTTACAGGCCATAATTTAGATGATGAAGCGCAGGCAATTGTGATGAATTTGTTTAAGGCAAACACGACATTAGCAGGAAGATTAGGACCTATTTCTGGAATTCATGAGCAAGAAGGTTTTGTACAACGGGTGAAACCATTATATCAATGCAGTGAAAAGGAAGTACGATTATATACAATATTGAAAGGTTTCACAATAGATTACACGGAATGCCCCTATTCCCAATTAGGGTTTAGACATAAAGTACAAGAGATGTTGAATAATTTTGAAAAGGAATTTCGTGGCACAAAACAAGGTATTATTAAATCATATTTGTCGATGCTTCCTATGTTAAAGGAACAAGATCAACAAACGCATGAACACATAAAATCATGTGAAACTTGTAAGGAACCTTCAAATAAAACAATCTGTAATGCGTGTGAAATGAAAGAGGTACTTGCACAATGAGATATGAAAGACAAGAATTATTGATTGGACAAGAAGGTCAACAAAAGTTACAACAATCAGCTGTCGCAATCATTGGTATTGGAGCTCTTGGTACAGTTGCTACAGAATTACTTGCACGATCCGGTATTGGAACATTAATTTTAATTGATAGGGATGTGATTGAATTATCCAACCTTCAGCGACAAACCTTATTTGATGAAGCGGATGTAGGAAGAAGTAAAGCTGTTGTGGCAAAAGAAAAAATTGCACAAATTAATTTAGATGTTAAAGTTAAAACACATGCAATCCACCTTAATAGTGAAAATATTTCTGTAATCAAAGAAGCTAACATTATCTTAGATTGTACTGATAACATGAACACACGATTCCTCATAAATGATTTTTGTAGAAAAAATAAAATCATATGGATTTATGGGGCTGCAATTAAAACATATGGTTATGCTATGCCAATCTTTCCAGAAGGACCTTGTTTGCAATGTTTCACAGAAAATGCGAGTTTAGAAACTTGTGACACTGTAGGTGTTATTAATATGGCCACAACATCTATTGCAGCATTACAATCTTCTCTTGCAGTTAAAATCTTATTACAAGAAAAAGTTGAACCGTCGTTATATCATTATGATGTATGGAACCAAGAATTCAAAAAATTGTATATAAAACAAAAAGAGAAATGTCCCACTTGTAATAAAATGTATGTATTCTTAGATCAAAAGGAAAATGATGAAATCAAAACTGTAAAATTCTGTGGTTCAGGGAGATACCACGTTTCTGGTAACATTAATTTTGAAGAAGTAAAAACAAGAATTAAAGGAACATGTGATGGGGAAACCATTCAAACAGATAAATTTCTTTTATTCAAAGATGGACGTGCTTTAATTAAAGCGAATTCTGAAGAAGAAGCAATTTCTATTTACAGTAGGTATATTGGGAACTAAAATGGATTCATCTAAAAACCCTACAAAGGATAATAATGAATTAACAAAAAATACAAAAAATACAAAAATAGTTTTAATGTCACCTGCGGGATCAATTGAAGCTTTACATGCTGCGATTAACAATGGTGCTGATGCAGTTTACCTCGGTGTCAAAAATTTTAATGCAAGAAGAAAGAATATGGGTAACTTCACGTTTGAAAATTTACCAGAAACTATTAAATTAGCACATTTCCATAATGTTGAAGTTTTTGTAACCTTAAACACATTAATTAAAAATAATGAATTGGATTTATGGTTTGATACCTTAGATAAAGTATATCGTGCAGGTGCAGATGCAGTGATTATACAAGATTTATTTTTATTACCTTATATTAAAAAAAATTATCCTAATCTTAAAATTCATATTTCTACACAAGCAAGTATTATGAATTATGCGGGTTTAAAAAACTGGGAAAACTATGCAAACCGAGTAGTATTGTCTAGAGAATTGGATTATGAAGAAATTACGGAAATTGCACAAAAATCAAAAATTCCTTTAGAAGTTTTTTGTCATGGCCATTTATGTATTTCATATTCTGGGCAATGTCTTATTTCTTCTTTGATTGGAAAACGATCAGGTAATAGAGGGTTATGTGCTTCAAGTTGTAGAAAAGAATACAACCGTAATGGTTATTTGTTGAGCCCAAAGGATCTTGCACTTCTTAATAAAATCCCACAAATGATTGAATCGGGAATTCACACAATTAAAATTGAAGGACGGATGAAATCTCCCGAATATGTAGGAACGGTGACTAAATATTATAGAAAGGCAATAGATAATTATTATGTCAATAAATGGCAAAATTTCACGCATGAAGATTTCAATCAAATAAGAATGAGTTTTAATCGTGATTTTACCACTGGATTCTTTGATAAAAATAATTATAAAAATGTGTTAAGTCCAGAATTGCCAACACATAGAGGTATTTTTATTGGTAAAATCAAAAATAAAACATTGAAATTGGAATATGAATTATATGTTCATGATGGTATTGGATTTTGGGATCACCAGAAGAAAGAAATGAAAGGTATATTCGTTCCTAAAATCATTGAAAATAAAACAGAAATAAATTATGCCAAGGAAGGATCTGAAGTATACATTCCTTTAAAAAATTTTAAGGACGGTGCAAGCGTATATTTGACATCAAAAAGCAATGGAAAATCTTTCATTGGTGAACTCAAAAAATATAATTTGATTTTAGAAATTATAACTTGTGAATTTAGAAAACCGCTTGTATTGAAAGGAATACATAACGACGTTGAAAAAACATTAATTAGTTTGTCAGAAATTCAAGAAGCAAAAAATGCTGCGCTTTCAAAAGAAGATATAGAAGAAAAGTTGAATAAAAACGATTTTTTTAATGTCAAATTAAGTGGGAATTTAGAACAAAACCTCTTTTTACCTTCATCAAGCCTTACTGATTTAAAAAACCAATTGAATAATATTTTCTTACCTGAAATACACTTGCAAAAAAGTGAACCTCTTAAAACCCATCATTTATTAAAAAATGAAATGAAAATTGAAAATAATAATGATAATAATGACGGCAAGATTAACAATCACAAGACATACACAAAAACACAAAATCAATTATGTGTAAGAGTGGATAGCGTGGAATTAGTAAAAAAGGTGGCACCTTTTAGTAATATAATATATTTTGATTTGTTAGATCCAAAATTTAATGAAGCTAAAACAATTGCAAAAAACATTAATCCTTTAATTAAATTCTTTGCATATACTCAGTTAGTATTAAGTGATTTAGATATTGAAAACATAATTAAATTATTGAAAAAAGAAAAACCAGAGGGTATCATGATTAGTAATCATGGATTATTGCGTGTTGAACAAGAAATTGATTTTCCTCTTGAAAAACATGGATATTACACCTTAAATGTATTTAACGATTTAGGTGTGACATTCTTAGGGAAAGAACAAATCACACCCATTATATCTTTAGAGTTAACAAGTGAGGAACTCTTCAAATTTAAAAATAAAGAGTTTATGGTGTATGTACATGGACGTCCGATTGTGATGAGTTTTAAAGGTGTGAGAGAAGAAAAACAACTAACAGATGAATTAGATATTACATTTCCCCTTGTAATTACTCCTCAAAAAAACACAGAAATGTTGTATTCACGAAAAATTGCATTACTTGACAAAATAAAATCCTATTTATCTAATAATATTGGAAACTTTTACCTTGAATTCTTTGAAAGAGATTATAAAAACTCCTTTGATTATGTTACCACAGAAATTGAAGTATACAAAAAAGTGTTGGAAAAGAAAGATATAGGAGATATTTCTCTTTTGAAGAGAGGCACAACCATTGGAAATTTTGTAAAAGGAGTAATGTAATTATGTGTGACCATAATTAATTAATAAATTTTTTATGCTAGTGTTGTCAAATGCAATTAAAGGTCTCAATACAAGTAATTTAGTATCATAATCTTTCAAGCTTTCAAAATTTTGCCAACTTACTAGTACATCAATGTGTATATCCTGAGTAAACTCTTCCAATTCTTTAAAATCATTTACAATGATTAAATTTAATTCTTGCGGACTGTATTTTTGTAATATAGAAATATCCTGAGAACCATCTTTTTTAAACGCGATGGGAAATAGAGCTACACCTCGTTTCATAAACATCAATCCGGCTAATAGACTTGCTTCATTTTCAACCAAAAGAAGCACATTTCCTTCTACACCCGTTGGCAATCCTCCAAAACAGCTTACATTATCAAGAAAAATATATGCTGCATCCTGATTTATTTCAATATTAATAAGATAATCTGGATTCTCAAAATCAAAGATTAAATTAGTATTTTCTTCAACATGCCCACCAACAAGAATATTGAAATCCATAGAACCAATAGGAAATGTCTTATCAGACCGTTTTGTCGCGATTTTAAACGTTCCTTTGAGATCTTTGACAAATTCTATAACGTTCTCTTTGATGGCTTCTTGGTCCTTATCAACCCTTAAAGCTAAAGAATAAGATGTTAATCCGAAAACACGCTTCAAATCCACATGATTTTCAATATATTCACACACAAATCTTGAACGAAGTCTCACAACACCCTTTACTCCAACAATTTTTTTAATATTTTGGGCTAATTTTTTTTCAAAGAAATTTTTATTCTTTCCTTTCAAAAAAATCTCTCCGTATCGTAATAAAATATGTGAATAATCCATTATATTTACTACAGAATTACCTATTTAAAAAACTTCTGCTCAAATAGGAGAGAAGCATATACTTAATATATAAAGGTAAAATTAATTCATTTATAAAGGGAATCTTTATATACTCCTCACCTATTTATAAAGGATAGATAACAGGGGGTTATTATTATGGCAAAAAAAGTTGGAAAAAAAAGCATTGAAATTGTTAATATTGTAGTCTCAACGGCTCTTGAAAAAGACATTCCTTTAGAAAAAATGGCAGCAACTCTGCCCAATACAGAATACAACCCTGAACAATTTCCTGGATTAGTATTACGTATCAAAGACCCAAAAACATCTGCATTAATCTTCTCAAGTGGAAAAGTAGTATGTACAGGTGCACGAACTCTGGATGCAGTCGATAAAAGTATTCTTCAAATCATTAAAAGTTTGAAAAAAATGAATATTAATGTTACAATCAAACCTATAATCACAGTTCAAAATATTGTAGCATCAGGAAGTATCGGTATGGATTTGAATTTAAATGTCCTTGGTGTTAAATTACCAAACACAGAATACGAACCAGAACAGTTTCCCGGTTTAGTTCATAAATTAAAAGGTACAAATGCGACATTTTTGTTGTTTAGTAATGGAAAAATTGTATGTACAGGAACGAAAACAGAACAAGCGGTCCATGAAGCAACCGATAAGTTGATTGAAAACTTAGAAAAAATTATGAATAAGTAAATTTTAGTTTTTTGTTTTTTATT
>PCYG01000048.1:5639-6236 GCA_002763025.1 Candidatus Woesearchaeota archaeon CG10_big_fil_rev_8_21_14_0_10_32_24
GTTTTTTATTTAATATTAATTGTTTCTGTTGGGTACATGCCAGCGACTCTGCTATGGCTAATTAAAAACAAACACATAAAAAATGGGCACAGTCTTACTTTTTAGTGGTTTTTCAAAAAATATTTAGATTTGTTCGAAAAATTTAGAAAAAAAACAGAAAACCATTAGATTTTGAGACAGTGCCTAAAAAAAGTTGTTTTTGATGCAAAAATAAATGGGAAAATCCTAAAAACCGACTACCCAAGCGTAGCAAGCTACGGGGTATTCGCCGGTTTTCTAAACGAATTTTCTGGTCATTCCTCATTGATAAATCGTAGCAAGCTACGGGTATTAAACCCAATGAGGAATAAAACCCATTTTTTACACCAAAAAACACTATTAATTTGAACATGCGTGCGGCTCTGCTGTGATTTGATTTTTGATTGTTTAGTATAAATCATCATATTTAGAGTTATACTGAAACGCATCAGGAATTTGTAACTCATTAATACGTTTCATATAAGACTAATCCGTAAAAGTTACAGATTTCACTTACGGACTAGTATATATCATTAAATTATTACTTTTAAGAACTATTAAGATAGAGTATAGTTATCT
>PCYG01000055.1 GCA_002763025.1 Candidatus Woesearchaeota archaeon CG10_big_fil_rev_8_21_14_0_10_32_24
GGAACTGATGATGTAACAGATTTAACCTGGGATGGTAAGTGGGGAGTTTCTTACAAATTAACGGATGGCACTACTGAAACAGTTGATATTCGTAAAGATGGTAATGTTAAATTAAAATGGCGGATTGATTGGCCAATGCGATGGAATTATGAAAAAGTAGATTTTGAGCCAGGTGGAAAAGATCATTCTACAAAAGGTGGAAGTTTTGATACGGGAAAACAAATTTGTAAAGAAGTGTATGGATTTGATGCACCTACTTATGTTATGTATGATTTCATAAGAATTAAAGGTGGTTCTGGAAAAATGTCTTCTTCTTCAGGAGAGGTCACAACTTTAACAGATGTTCTTGAAATCTATGAACCAGAAGTTGCACGATATTTGTTTGCAGGTACACGTCCAAATAGAGAATTTGCAATTTCATTTGATGTAGATGTAATTGCAATTTATGAAGAATTTGATAAGGTAGAACGTGTGTATTTCGGCGAACACGAAGTCAATGATAAAGATAAAATCAAAATGTCTGTTGCATACGAATTAAGTTATATAGGAAAAATTCCAAAAACTATTCCTTATCAACCAAGCTTTAGACATTTAACGACACTTTTACAAATTTATGAATGTGATGTAGATAAAGTGATTGGTTATTTTGAAAAAGAACTTAAAAATAATCACGACAAAACGCGTTTAAGAACAAGAGCCACGTGTGCTGTCAACTGGATCAAGAAATATGCACCAGATGAATTTACATTTACAGTACAGCATGAATCCCAAGTAACTCTTGCAAAAGAAGAAAAAGAAATTTTGAAAATACTTGCAGGAAAATTAGAAGAAAAAGAATGGGATGACAAAGAATTACATGAAGAAATGTATATTTTATGTAAAAATACAGATTTCCCAATCAAAGATTTTTTTAAAGTTGCTTACAATGTTCTTATTAACAAAGATAAAGGTCCACGATTAGCATCTTTTATTCTTGAAATCGGAAAAGAGAGAGTTGTGAAATTGTTTAAGAGTGTTTAACCATAGATACTTTTTTAAATGAATTCAAATAATGGTCTATTTACGTGGACGTGCCGGAGCGGTCAAACGGGCTGGGCTTAGGACCCAGTGGCTTAGTGCCTACGCAGGTTCAAACCCTGCCGTCCACATATTTCCCTTTTCCCTTACATCCCTTCTACTTCCACAAGATTTAAAAGGCAATTTCTCTAAAAACAGATAAAATGAAACTTACACTAATAATTTTACTTGTATCAATAATCTTTATAGCAGGATGCCTTACTGGTAATACCGTTGTAGATCCGAATGATTCTTGTTCTACTTTAGAAGGTAGTCAGAAAGATAATTGTTATTTAGACGCGGGAACATGTAGTAAAATTAAAAGTGAAGTTGTAAGAGACACTTGTGTTACAGAATTAGCAAAGAAAAGTCTAAATCTTGATGTATGTAAACTTGTGAAGGGTAAAACGACACAAGGATATTGTCAATCTGAAATTGCAATCTTAAACAAGAATGCAGATTCATGTGATGATATTGAAAATGTCTATTGGCATGATAATTGTTATAATACCTTTGCGTTGAAGGAGGAGAAAGGTGAGTTTTGTGGAGAAATATTCAACGATAAACAATACATGGAATGTTACATGGATGTTGCTTTAAAGACTAATAAGGCTGGTTTATGTTATATTCTAAACAATCCTGATAAAGGAATCTGCTTTAATAAAATTGCACAAGCAACTACAGATGTAGAAGTGTGTAAGAAAATTGAGAACCAGTTAAATGCAGAAGTTTGTATTGCAAAAATTGCAAAACTTAAAAATGATATCATAATTTGTGATCAACTTACGTTTGGTGATCTTCGTATTACTTGTAGGGAAAAGATTAATGTATAATTTTTATTATTTTTTTGATGAATTAATGACTATTTTTTAGAATAAACTACAGGCGGGTCTATTATTTACATTTTTTAGTTGTTATAAAATTGGAGGTTAGTAGATGAATTGAAAGAATAATTAAAAAAAATTCTTTATTTCTTATTGGGTTCATACCCCGCAGCTTCACTGCGATTATCAATAAAACCAAGTAAGGACTAAAAATCCCAGCTAATTTAATATTCTGTAGCTTGCTACGATTGGGAGTTTTATTCTCGAGAAAAAAAGTGGCCTTAGATAATATAATGTTGAAATGTGGTTTTTAAAGAAAGGCAAAAAAAGGTTTGGCGAGAATGATGAAAAGAGGGTTATTATTAAAATCTCATTTTACACCAGTGTGGTTCACCTGTGGTTAGCTTCTGGTTAATCTTAAAGTGGAAAATGAGGGTCAGAATTCAACCCGAGCCGAAGGCGAGTATGCCACCAGTCGCGTGCGAAAAAGGAGTTACATTACCTTCACGAAAAGAAGTTGTCAATGCTCTTTACGAACACGTAGAAGGTGTTAATGTTTCTAAAGGTGTAACAAAGAAAGGCTTAGATGAGATTTTAAGGAAATATCTTTAATTTCAGTTACATTTTTATATTCTTTCGTGTTATCAATTTTTACTCATTAGTGACAAAAGATTTATAAAAGGTTCTTTGTAATTGGATTGTATGGTTAACTTCACATTTATTCCACATGCACAAGGAAAAATACTTCAAGAAAATCTTTCAGGTCACGGTAAAAAGGTGGTCATTGATGTTTCTTCATATGGTGCTAGCCCTTATAATCTATTTAGCCCATTTACCCATTCTCCGGATTTTGAGATACCTGTTCCTGGGCTTCCAGGAGTTAATTCTTGGTCTGTAGAAGGAATTTGGCAAGGATTAAAACTTATTGATGGTCAAACTGATTTAAGTCTACTTGATACACGTCCAAGAAAAAGAGTTGGTGTTGTTGAAGGGCATCAATTTGGTGATCGTATTTTGGGGTATGAAGAAGCTCGGTGGGAAATTTATCTTCCTGCATATAATCATTATGTTGAACATTGTGTTCCTTCAGAAGTTATTGATTCACTGTTTAATCTACAAAGAGAAGGTAAAGAAATTTTATTATTTGATGTTGAAGATAATGGTGATATTCGTGAACCCCGACCTTTAGCACATGCATCAGTTCTTGCAACATATTTGAATATGAAACTCTTTAATCAAGAAGATTATGAAAACTCTTTTTATGCGAATAATCTTTCTATAATTATTGATGATCCTACCTTAGATTTAGAACAAAAAATTGGACTTCTTAACCCTTGTTTAGAAGACCCCCAATATAGAGCTGCATTTGATTATAGATGTCGTGATCATCCTACCACTTTTGATGATTATCTTATTGGTAAGCGTATTATTTAAGAATTATTTTCATGCAATTAGTTGTGCTTTCTGATAGACTCTTCTAACTTGTTCTGGTTTAAGTTGTGCTATTGCAAATTGTATAATGCCTTCTTCTTTAATTTTAATATATGTTTGTTCCGGAAATACTTCTACCTCTAACGATACAACTGCCTCCGCATTACTAATCCCGAGAGTATATTGAATTTTTCTTCTTGGCCAACTATTAAATCTCCCTCTCTCAACAAAGTAACTATAAGGGTCATGAGATGAGGGGGATACATATTGATCTCCTTCAATCCATCGTGCATTTTGCATTGGAGCAAAATGATCTCCTTTGATAATGATTTTATTATGGTCGATTTTTAAACCTTGAATTGGCTTTTTTCCTGTGAATATTTTTTTCCCTTCTATTGTTACCATTCCTTTTTCAACCGCTTCGGTAATTAAAATATATCCTCCTGTACCTGCTCCCGGTTCTTTTTGAATTAAAAATACTTCTTCAATTTTTTTGAAATTTTGATCTTCAATGTTAAGATATAATGATTCTTCTTTAAAAAATTCTTGCAATTGATAGAATTTTGATTTGACAGGTAATTTACCTGATAGTAATTCCTCAATAATCTCTTGTGCTAATTTTTTTTCAACTTCTACTTTTTCATTTAGAGTTCTGACTAAATCAATAAATTGATAAATCTCCTCAGAATGTATTGATTTAATTTCAAAAAGTTCTTTAGATTTTGCAAGAATTTGCATGTAAGCATTTGAAGATTTTAATTTATATAATCGTGCTAATGCTTCAGCACTTTTACGATCAATTTTATTCTTATTTAATTGATTCCAAATTTTGTGAAAAAAATAGACTTTAAGCATATAGGTTTTTTTTGCTTTAGTAATTTCTCTTTTGAAATTTAAAACGTCTTCTCGTCTTTCCGCCCATTTTTCAAAGAAATGATATGTCATAAATGAAGTATAATATTTTTGATTATAAACTTTTTGGATAACTATTTAAAGTCTAATATCCCGAAACTGCTTCCGGTCACGAAACTACTTCCGCTTTAGTTCATCCCAAACTTCTTTAGGAGTTTTATAATGAAAACTCATATGAAGTCTTATTTCCACAGCACTTTTATTAAGTATTGTTTCTGGACGACCGCCTTTGTGGTCTTTTAAACCATCCCGACCATGTTCTTTGAAATTTTGCGTTGTAGAATGAACTGCCCTATCACTTATTCCTTGTGCAAGAGCGACTTTTACTCTTGGAATTCCCTTAATAACTTGCTTTACAATCCATGTTCTCTTCTTAAAAGTTAATTTGTACATTATGACCACCAAAAGTCATAATACAAACCGGAACTAAAAACGTGATACTACAAACTAACATTTCCATAGAAAACCATAAATAATTCCCTGCTAAGAGACTATTTTCAATTAAGAAAATAAAATATTAATAAAAATAAATTAAGAAAATTAAGCTGAGTTCTTCTTGTTCCAATTAAATTTACGTTTGGTTGTAGTAGCACCATAACCACAAGAAGCACATTTTTTCTTTCTAACGTGATAAGAGAAACCACCGCATCGTTTACATGGGATGTGAGTCTTCTTCCCACTTTTCTTACCCATACTAGCTGTTCCTTTTGTCATATTATTTTACCTATGCTGGAGAAATTGTAATGATTGTGTCTCCTCTAATAAAGACATTTCCTAATTTCCTTTTTATTTCACCATCTTTATATTCTTCTGCATCTCCAAGAACGATATTGATATGAATATCAAATGCTTCTAATTTTCCTACGTAGCGTAAGCCACCTTTCAAATCTACAAGAACACTATTATTTCGTGCTCGGTTAAGCATATCTAACGGTCGTGATTGTTCCATTTTTAACATTACCTCATTATTATAAAAATTTATAAAATTTCCTCTTAATTATAAATTTCTAGGGTGCTCCAAATTTCAGATGAAATTTAAGTGCATAATACTTTATTGGAAGCGAGGTGTTTTATAAAGGTTTCCTTTCAGAAACTTAAAATAGCTCATTTTGTTAGTTTTGAAAAACTTTGTTTTTTGAGTAAATACATGTCTCCCAAACCACAAATTTAATCCGTATGTGCATAGCCACTTGCACGGCACAATTATTTTTGGCTTACTCCCTATTAATTTAATATGTAATTAAATTCAATATGCCAAAAATCTGCCTCAATTGGCAAAGTAGCTATACACATAATTTAATCCGTAATATTTTAGTAAAATAAAGCAGAGATAGCACCGACTCACTTTTCTGCTGGTTGGATTGCACTGCGGGCACCCCGTAAGGGGC
>PCYG01000065.1:0-6223 GCA_002763025.1 Candidatus Woesearchaeota archaeon CG10_big_fil_rev_8_21_14_0_10_32_24
CACCTTATGATGAAATCGTTCGTCCTATAACAACTTCTCTTTTACCTGAAGATAAATATGCAAATGTTCATAATCATTATGTTGAAGGTGTTGGACACTTAGGATTGATTGGACCAAGATGTTATAATTTGGTAAGTGACATTTTGAAAGGAGAACGTTAAATTAATTTTGACACAATCAACATGATAGTACCTGCAACTAAAGGTACAACAATATTATCATCTAATTCACTTTCATTAAATTGAATCTCAACAACTTCAGCAATCATCGCACCTAATGCTCCAAAAAAAGCTTCTGGGACTGGAACGAAAAGTAAAGCACCAAAGAAACCAAATAATGTACCGGCAAATGTGCCTTCAAATAATTTCTTGCTATGTCCATTAAAAATATTTTTCATCTTTCCGATTCTTGCACCAATAATATGGCTCCATGAATCACCGAATGCTAAAACCATGACTGATGCAAGTGCAATTTTTAATGGAAATAGTTCAACAACAAGTAACGTTCCAATAAAAAAGAAAATCATGCCCTTCCCAGGGAACGTCGCAGAATCACGTTCAAACCAATCTAAGAAATGTGAAATTATTGGAATTCTTTTATATTTACAAATGAAACTTAAAAGGAAACCTACAATAATACAGAGAAATAAAATAATTGGTGTGAATATCTCAAAGTAAATTAATGTCACAATAAAGAATCCCATAAACATATGGATCAATTGTCTGCCAAATTCACGTTGTGTTAACATAGATGTGATTTAAGTATGATTTAATATAAGGATTGTGGAAGATAAAAGGATTGTGGGAGAAAATAGGACTTTTAGGAAAATCCAAAGCCTAACTATTGTCATTTCCAAAAACCTATAATTTGATTATTTTCTTTTATAGACTATTTAATAAAAGTTTATGATGCTTTATGTGCCATAATATCATTTATTTTTTAAATTATGAAGGATACATCAAAATCATTTTTGAAATATCAATTCAATACACCCGATACTTTTATAAATCACTCAACCAAATTAAATACTATGACTCCAACAAACTCAAATGAACCAAAAAAACCTTTCACACAATTCAAAGAACGTACACTTGGACCTCCTAAAGATGCAATTCAAATTGATGATGTGACGATAGAAATTCCCATTTCTTATAAAAAAGGCATGCAAGTTCCAGCACGCATTATTGCAAATAAAGAACTTATGGATGCTATGGATGAAGGAGTATTCAACCAGATTACAAATGTCGCAACACTTCCTGGCATCCAGCGATATGCTTTCTGTATGGCAGACGGGCATTGGGGCTATGGTTTTCCAATCGGTGGCGTTGCTGCATTTGATCCTGCAAAAGGTGGCGTTATCTCTCCAGGTGGGATAGGCTTTGACATTAATTGCTTAGTTAGAGGTTCAAAAGTATTGACACCTTTAGGATATACTAAGTCCATAGAACAATTTGAAAATGATTTTGTAGATGTAGAAACGCCTTCTGGAGAATTTATTTTAAAATCACAGATGTGTAAACAATCAGTTCTTTCTTTTGATAAAGAGCAACAAACTTTTTCATCAAAAGAGATAGGATATTATATGAAAAAAAATTATGTAGGTTCAATTTATCAAATAAGAACTAAATTAGGTTACAACATTGAAGTAACAGGTGATCATCCAATTTTAACCAAAGAAGGAATGGTTCCAGCTCAGGACATTACAAAAAATCAAAAAATTGCTGTGTATCCTTTTGAAGGAGTATTATTTGAAGAAACTCAAGAAAATTCTTTAATTGATGATGAAACTCTTTTTACAAAACAAGAAAAGCAAGAATTAGTAAAAAGAGAATTGTTTCCATTAGATTTAAATAATCCTAAAACTCCCATTATTACAAAACTGTTTGGTTATCTTCTTGGTGATGGACAAATATCTCTTACAGGAAAAAAAGGATTTGTTTGTGCCTATGGTCCAGAAGAAGATTTAAAAGAAATTCAAAAGGACATTGCTTTACTAGGTTTTTCAGCAGGAATTTATGGAAGAAAAAGAGAGCATTCAATAGATGGGAAATATGGACTCGTTGAATTCACAAGGACAAATTATGAACTTCATGTTTCATCAAAATCATTGGCAAAATTATTTTTTTCTTTGGGTTATCCGCAGGGTACAAAAACAAATACACCATTCTTAATTCCAGGCTGGATTATGCAAAGCCCATTATGGATGAAACGTCTTTTTTTATCTGGATTATTTGGCGCGGAACTCTCTAAACCAAGGACTCACACTAAAACTGGTTTTGATTGTCCAACATTATCATTAAATAAAAATACTCCTTTATTAGAAAATGCCCGAGAATTTATGATTCAAATTATGTGTTTACTTGAAGAATTTAATATTAATGTGCATAAACTTCTTGTAACAAAGGATCATAAAAATAGATTTGGAGAAACATCTCGTTTAAGAATACACATTTCTTCCGAAGAAGAGAATCTCTTACACTTATGGTCAGAAATAGGATTTACTTATAATAAAAAGAGAGAATTTCTTTCTCATGTAGCAATTTTGTATGTTAAAGAAAAAAAATCATTAACAGAAAAAAGAACAGAAATATCATTTAAAACCAAAGAATATCGAAAAAAAGGATTAACATTGGGTGAAGTTCAAAAATTATTAATATCTTCAATATCTAACAAAAGATTCATAACACGTCATTACTATGAAAATGCAGGACACCGCATAACTCTAAATTTTCCTTCTTTTAATGAATTCGTACAATTTAAAACAGAAGAAATAAAACAGACGGGTTGTTTATTTGATCCAATTGAAAGTATTACTAAAAAAGAATATAATGACGAAGTATATGATTTTAACATCCCTAAAACACATAACTTCATTGCAAATAATATTGTTGTTTCCAATTGTGGAATGAGACTTATCAGAACTAATCTACATGTAGATGAAGTCATGCCGAAAATTAAAGAACTTGTTGACACATTATATAAGAAAGTGCCAGCGGGTGTTGGATGTAAAGGATTTGTTGAAATTGATAAAAAAGAATTCAATGAAGTTATGTTGAAAGGAGCACAATGGGCTGTGGAGAAAGGTCTTGGTTGGGCATCAGATGTTGAAAATATTGAATCCAATGGACGCATTCCACAAGCAGACATTACAAAAGTTTCTGATAAAGCTATATCACGTGGATTTAATCAAATTGGTACTTTAGGAAGTGGAAATCATTATTTAGAAATTCAAGTTGTAAAGGAAGGAAATATTTTTGATAAAGAAGCTGCAAAAGCTTTCGGCATTACAGGACCTGGACAAATTGTCATCATGGTTCATTGTGGTAGTCGTGGTTTTGGACATCAAATAGGAACCGATTATTTACGAACCTTCCTTGATGTTATGCCTAAATATGGGATTGAAATTCTTGATAGAGAATTAGCATGTGCACCATTTAATTCACCTGAAGGTCAAGATTATTTTAAGGCAATGGCATGTGCTGCAAACATGGCGTTTGCAAATCGTCAAGTTATCACACATAGAATTCGTGAAGTCTTTGCACAAGTATTTGAAAAGACGGCTGAAGAAATGGATATGAAACTTGTATACGATGTTGCACATAATATTGCAAAATTAGAAACACATAAAGTTGATGGTGTAGAAAAAGAACTTCTTGTTCATCGTAAAGGCGCAACACGTGCCTTTGGACCATCACGTCACGCTGAACTTCCTGAAGCATATAAAAAAGTAGGACAACCAGTGATTCTTGGTGGATCTATGGAAACAGGATCATATTTATTAGTTGGAACTGATGGTGCAGATGAAACCTTTGCATCAACCGCACATGGTGCAGGACGAACAATGTCACGTGCAGCCGCAATCCGAGATATCGATGGAACAGCACTTCAAAAAGATATGGAAAAACGTGGAATTTACGTTCATGGCACATCTATGAAAGGATTAGCAGAAGAAGCTGGGAAGGCGTATAAGGATATTGAAACTGTTGTAGATTCTTTAGAAGCAGCGGGTATCACACGGAGAGTCGTTGCATTGAAACCAATTGGAAATGTAAAAGGGTAAATATATAAACCAAGATTCCTTTTAATTCATATGCCATTCACAACAATCATTCTTGAATTTTTACTTTTTTCATTTATGGGGTGGATTTTAGATTCCGGATACAGAACAATTCTTGATAAGAAATTAACAAACGCAGGATATTTTAAAGGTCCATTTTGTCCAATTTATGGTTTTGGAGGAATCATTTTAATTTTCATATTAAACATATTTAGTAATTTATCTATCATTCCATTAATCCTTATTGCATCTCTTGCTATGATTTTAGTAGAATATATTGGCGGGATTTATTCCGAAAAAGTTTTGAAAGTAAAATTATGGGATTATTCAAATACAACTTTTAATCTTGGAGGACATATTGATCTCCTTCATTCATTTTATTGGATTATATTAGTTGTATTATTTTACTCTTTTGTATTCCCATCAATATTGCATTTAGAATCATTACTTCATTTTCCTGAAGTATTTGAAAGGCCTATTTTTATTGGATTTGTATTTATTGCCATTTGGTTAACAATTAGAAAATTACCTTTTACAATCTTAAATTTAAAGGAACAAGTATTAAATTTATCTGTGACTGATTATCAAACACTTTTCTCAAAAATTAAAACAGTTAGTCGTGGTGTAGATTTTAATGTTAAATCCCGTATTAAGAAGGAAATTGAAGTGCTTCTTACAAAATCAAAAGCGACTTTGAAAAATAATATTTTTAAAAACAGAAAAATTAAATAAAGAAGCATTATTAAGAAAAGGATATAAAATAAATATTGGAGAAAAGGAAAATGTTTTTTATAATAGGGAGTGGTAAAGAAAATGAAAGAACCAAATGAAAAATGTGTTGATTGTGGAAAAGACATTTTTGTTAATAAAAATGTTGATTTCCCTTCCCATGCCTGTAAAAAATGTCAAGGGAAAATTTATGCAGATATGTTTAAAAAGATAGGAATGGAAGATTAAAATATATCTTTCATTCCAAAATTTTTAAACTGTTTTTCTATTTTTCTTTTACCAATGGGTTTACCTTCCGTTATGACATCATCTGGTTTTTTCCTTCTTCTTACTATTGTAGCATCTTGAATACTATCCCAAATTAGTTAATTTGTATTTAATTTTTTAATATAAAGAAAGTTATTTCTTGGAGGCTAACAAATAATAAAATAAACCATGAGGCTTTAAGATAAAATAGGACTTATTTTGAAGTGTTATGTTTTTAAGATATTATAAATATCTCCCAACAAAGATTTATTATTTCTTAAATCTCTTAAAGCACAATTAAAATCTTTTATTTCCTCAATTGAAAGATTCTCTACATCACATCCATAATCAAAAATAAGTTTATGCCATATATCCTTATGTCCTGGGTGTGCTTCAGACATACTCTTATAAACTTGATTAATTAATTGATCTCTTTCTATACTTTCTAAAGGAGATATGTCTTCTGTAGGAATCTTTTCTAATAATGTTCTGTTATCCCAAGCAGATTCTTGATCTAAACTTAAAGTATATGGTTTTGTTTTTTCTCCTGAATTGTACCAAGACAACAATCCTCTGTTATTTTTATTCATAGCAACTAAATACATTTTTACTTCTTCTGCTGAATACTCAAATTTATTATTTAACTCAAATAATACTTCATCAACCAAATTTGTAGTTTTTAATCCTGAAATAGAATAAACATTATTTTCAAAATCAACAAGATTTTGATGTATAGTACATTTTTGGATTAAACTAGATATAATTTCAGTAGCTTCTTTACTTTCACTTTCAAAAATAAGATTCCTTAAATATGGCTCTAATAAAGGAGATAATCTTTCATCATCAATTACTATATTATCAAACAAATCTACACTTTCACTCAATAATCTTGTTTTAAAGTGCCAATCTTTAGTATTAAAATATGATGCTAACTTATAATTAGATAAACCTTTCTCCTTAAAAAAGACATAATTCTGAGCTATCCATTCAAGTTTCTCTTCCCAGCCTTTATTTCTTACAATCTGAGAAACATGATAACCATTGAATTCCATAGGTTTAAGCAAAGTTTCATAATTCTGATTTATCCATTCAAGTTTCTCTTTCCATCCTTTGCCTGTTACAATCTGAGAAACATGAGAACCATTGAATTCCATTGGCTTAAGCAAAGTTTCATAATTCTGATTTATCCAT
>PCYG01000065.1:6276-6966 GCA_002763025.1 Candidatus Woesearchaeota archaeon CG10_big_fil_rev_8_21_14_0_10_32_24
TGAGAAACATGAGAACCATTGAATTCCATTGGCTTAAGCAAAGTTTCATAATTTTGATTTATCCATTCAAGTTTCTCTTCCCAGCCAACCCCAACAACTATAGAAAAACAATGAAAAGAATTAAACTCATTTCTAAACAATAAATCAGAGATGTTTGCAATATTCCTTAATTTACTACTTCCATCTTTGGTACTGAATATTTTTTGAATATATTTATCATTAACTGGAAATATGTCTCTAAATGAACTCTCCTTCTTTTCTAAATCTTTGATTATGGTATCTAAGGACATAATTATTAAAAAATAACTATTTCTTTATAAATGTTCACTAAACAGTAGTCCTTTCAACGCAAAAAATAATGACAAAATAGCCCCCGAGAAATAAATTGAAATTCCTTATTTACCGAATGGAATTTCATATATAGTTCGCTTAAACGAAGTTAATATTGTTCACTTTTAATGGAAACTCACTATAAATCCAAAACTACACCGAAAATAAAAATAAGGTGAAAGAAAACCCCCCTATGATTATATGCAAAACGAGACATAGATAAGAGAAATTTGTTCTTCCGCCAGATTATTCTTTATTTCTGTCACACAGCCTCAATTTCGATGCTGGGTCTTTGTTCTGGCCTTTTTGAAATTTAAGGAATAAATTTATATTTCATTAGTTTATTCTCTATAAGATGCA
>PCYG01000023.1:0-5411 GCA_002763025.1 Candidatus Woesearchaeota archaeon CG10_big_fil_rev_8_21_14_0_10_32_24
GAGTCTGCACATTTTTTTGTAATTTGATCAAATAATTTATAGGTGCCTTGAATTTTTGTATCATCAATTTTACATTCATCGGGATCATCACATGAATCTAATGTGTATTCTTTAGAATTTAAGTTACATATAGAAATCCCTAATCCATTTTTTGTGGTTCCATAGGTATCACAAGGCACATTTAAAATATCTTCATCTGCAACTTGAGGGATCTTACATTCGTTATCAAATCCATCACAAATTTCAGGAGCACCAGCGTAAACTGTAATGTTATTATCATCACAGTCTCCACCAATGAGAACATTATATTCTCCTTCTGATTTACATAATAATTTTGGAGAAACATTATCATCTCCTTTTCCATCACCATCATGATCTTTGTAATATAACTTTTTTTCTATGCAATCTTGTGTATCTATTGTGTCAATCCTACTATCTATTTGTGTTGTATCTTCTGCATCAACATTGACAATAATATCAATACCTGTATCATATTGAATATCTATTTGAGTGTCTATCTGAGTATCTATCTGAGTAGAATCTTCATTATTTTTTCCTGTATCATAACCCGCATCTGAATTTGTGATATCTCCTTGATATACATCTGTCTGAGAATCTACTGATGCAAATAAACTACCATCAGGGGTTTCTTGTGGACAACCGGTTAAAGTTAATGCTAAACCTGTTGCGAAAGCCAGTTTTCTTAAAGACTGTGGGATATGATTTATTAATGCCATAATACCTTAATATATGGGCTTATTTATAAATTTTTCGTTCATTAGCACTTGAGAGTGACAAAAGATATATTTTTATACCTACACAGAATTTAAATTTTATGGTGACAGATTATAGTACAGTAAAATTCCATACACTTTCTGTTGAACAAAGTTTAAAGGAATTAAAAACTTCTGAAAAAGGATTAAAGGGACATGAAGCAGAACAACGATTACATGATTATGGGTTTAATGAATTAAAAGGGAAAGAAGGATTACATCCAATCACTATATTTTTACAACAATTTTCAAGCCCACTTGTATGGATTTTATTAGTAGCATTAATTATTTCGATAGTTTTGAATGAAATTGTAGATGCGACGGTCATCGCCATTATTGTCGTTGCAAATGCCATATTAGGATTTATCCAAGAATATAAAGCAGAAAAGGCTATTGAAGCGTTGAAAAAAATGGCATCTCCTAAGGCTCGTGTTTTAAGAGATGGCAAAGAAATTAAAATTGAATCTCAACTACTTGTACCTGGTGATATTATATTTCTAGAAACAGGTGATAAAATTCCTGCGGATGCGCGATTAATTGAAGCACATAACCTTCATCTTGAAGAAGCTTCTTTGACTGGTGAATCATCTTCAGTATCCAAACAACCTGAATTATTAAAAGATCTTCCATTAGCAGATCGGAAAAATATGGTGTATTCTTCTACAATTGTTTCAAATGGAAGGGCAAAAGCAGTCGTAACACATACTGGAATGACTTCCGAAATTGGAAAAATTGCAACAATGATTTCAGAATCACATGAACAAATAACCCCACTACAAAAGAAATTACGGGAGCTAGGAAAATATTTGACGATTGCAGTTGTGATTGTTGCGATTCTCGTTTTTGCAGCAGGCTTACTTACAGGAGGTAGTGCTTCTGAAATGTTTCTTATTGCAGTAGCATTAGCAGTTGCTGCAATCCCTGAAGGATTACCAGCTGTGATTACAATATCATTAGCAATTGGTGTTCAGCGTATGATTAAAAAGAATGCTCTTGTGAGAAAATTACCGTCAGTTGAAACATTAGGAAGTGTAGACGTCATTTGTACAGATAAAACAGGAACTTTAACACATAATCAAATGACTGTACAAAAAATATGGACTAATAATAAAGTCTATGACGTTTCAGGAGCAGGTTATAATCCCAATGGAAATTTTAAAGTAGGAAATAAATTTGCAAACCCACGTGAATTTGAACAAATCTTAAAAATAGGATTATTATGTAATGACGCACATTTTTCTGGATCAAATGAAAATCGCGAATTGTTTGGAGATCCAACTGAAGGTGCCTTAATTGTGTCTGCAGAAAAATCAGGATTAAAATTAAAAGATTACAAGGAAAGGATTGATGAGATTCCATTTTCATCTGAACGAAAGATGATGACAACAATCCATGAAGATAAAACATCTTATACAAAAGGTGCAGCAGACATTATTATAGAGAAGTGTGATAAAATCCTTATTAACGGGATTGTTCAACGTTTAGATAGGAATCTAAAGAAAAAAGTATTAGATCAAAACGAAATATTTGCGAAACAAGCATTACGTGTTCTTGGTTTCGCCTATAAAGAAAAAACTGATACAAAGAATGCGGAAGAAAATATGATTTTTGTGGGCTTACAAGCAATGATTGATCCACCACGGGATGAAGTAAAGCAATCCATTCAAGAGTGTTATTCAGCAGGTATTAGAGTGATTATGATTACAGGAGATCATTTAACAACTGCAAAAGCAATTGCTGAAAAATTAGGTATTGTGGGTGAAGCAGTTACAGGAGAACAATTGGATAAAATAAAAAATTTAGATAAAAAGATTTCACGTATCGGCATTTTTGCACGTGTTAATCCTGAACATAAATTAAGAATTGTAAAAGCATTGAAAGACAAAGGTCATATTGTTGCAATGACTGGAGATGGGGTTAATGATGCACCTGCAATCAAAAAAGCAGACATCGGGATTTCTATGGGCATTGCAGGCACAGATGTTGCAAAAGAAGCATCCGATATGATCCTTACAGATGATAATTTTACCTCCATTGTGAGTGCAGTTGAAGAAGGTCGTGGTATTTTTGATAACATTAGAAAATTTGTAAATTACTTATTATCTAGTAACCTTGGAGAAATTTCAGTTATTTTATTTGCATCATTATGTGGACTTCCTTTACCATTAACAGCAATCCAAATATTATGGATTAACCTCGTTACAGATGGATTACCCGCAACTGCGTTGGGATTAGATCCATATTCAAAAGGCATTATGGAACGTCCACCAAGACCTTCACGAGAAAGTATATTATCAAAAGAATTAAGTTCAGATATTATTGTATATGGATTATTAATGGGAATTGGGTGCCTTACATTATTTTGGCTTTATCTAGGTTCTGGTTTATTGAAAGCACAAACAATGGCTTTTACAGGATTAGTTATTTTTGAAATGTTACGATTACAAATAATTAGAAGTGAATATAAAATAAGCATTTTTAGTAATAAATATTTAATTGGTGCAGTAGTATTATCTTTAGGATTACAGATGTTAACAATTTATGGTCCGCTGGCAGTATGGTTTAAAACAAAACCATTAGAATTATTTGATTGGGGTATGATTGCAATAGCATCTATCGTATTATGGGTAATCTATAAAATAGTTTATGTAATTGTAAAAAGATTAGAGAAGAATTTTGCATAAAGATTGTTCAAATTCTGAACCTTCTCTGGGAGAATATTCTAATGCATAATTCACGCCATGGGATAAAAGCATTTCTTGAAAGCCATCTCTAGAACGATAAATCCCAATGATACTGACACGCGGAATTAATTCGCGAAGATGAGCAGTGATTATTTTAGTTTCAAATCTTTCGGTACCAATGAATCGGTTTTCTGTAAAATGATATAAAATATGATGAGGACGATTATTTTTAGGACTTCCCTGTATTAAATCTACCAAAGAAGAATGATTTTCAAAATTAAATAAGTCATATTTACTTTTTTGAAGAACTCTTTGAATTTGCCTATACATTAATAAAGGGCATCTTGCATATAACTTTTCGCTTTGCGCTCTAAGACGTTGCCATGCCTCATTGCCAGTATTTGAATTATTACTCATTTTATCCGAAATAACTTTCTTTTTCTTCTTTGATTTGTTTTGCACGTGCAGAACTGAAATATTCATCTAATTTTTCATAGGTTTCTTCAATTTCTTTATCCACGGAAGGATGAACAACTTGAAGCGCATCTTCAAAATGTTTCATGGTTACTTTATCTGCATTAATATTTTCTCTAAGTGCAAGCATTGCTGCTTCTCTACAGACTCCTTGAATGTCTGCTCCTACGTAACCTTGAGTAATGGAAGCTAATGTTTTAATATTAACATCTGTATCTATAGACATCTTTTCAAGATAAATTTTAAAAATCGTTTTTCGTCCTTCTTCATCAGGCACTGTTGTTAAAATGATTCTATCAAACCGTCCTTGACGTAATAACGCTGGATCAACAATATCTGGGCGGTTAGTTGCTGCAATGATTACAACATCATTCAAACTTTCTAAACCGTCCATTTCCGTCAACATTTGATTCACAAGACGTTCACCTGTACGTCCATCGTTAGAAGTTCCTGCACGTCTAGGAACTAATGCATCAATTTCATCAAAGAAAATAATAGTGGGTGCTGTCTGTCGTGCTTTATGGAATACTTGTCGTACGGCTTTCTCGGATTCACCAACCCACTTTGATAATAAAGATGGTCCATTAACAAGGATAAAATTTGCTTCACTTTCTTTTGCAACTGCTTTCGCTAATAATGTTTTTCCTGTTCCCGGTGGACCATATAATAAAATTCCACGTGGAGGACGAATACCCATCCGTTTGAAGACTTCTGGTTTTTTAAGTGGCCATTCTACAGCTTCTTTTAATTTGTCTTTCACTTCTTCCAACCCACCAATATCTGACCATGACACATCAGGAGTTTCAACGAGAAATTCACGCATTGCAGATGGGCGGACATCTTTTAATGCCGCGATAAAATCTTTTTGTGTCACCATTAATTTATCAAGTATTTCGTTAGGGATCGCATCTCCTTCTTCAATACCTAATACTTTTAACTCTGGAAGAATTCTTCTAAGCACAATCATTGCTGCTTCTTTTGCAAGCGAATTTAAATCTGCACCTACGAATCCATGCGTGACTTTTGCGATTTCACTAAGATTGACATTTTTTGCCAATGGCATATTCCTTGTGTGAATTTTTAGAATTTCTAAACGTCCTCCTTTATCAGGCACGCCAATTTCAATTTCTCTGTCAAATCTTCCTGGTCGTCTGAGAGCAGCATCAAGCGTGTTTGGCATGTTTGTTGCAGCAATCACAATTACTTTACCTCTGCTTTTCAAACCATCCATTAATCCTAATAATTGTGCAACAACACGTTTTTCTACATCACCTTTTGTTTCTTCACGTTTTGTTGCAATCGCATCAATTTCATCAAAGAAAATAATGGAAGGTGCGTTTTCCTCTGCTTCTTCAAATTTCTTTCTCAGATTAGCTTCTGATTCTCCATAAAATTTTGAAATAACTTCTGGACCATTGATTAAAATAAAATTTGCATTTGTTTCTGATGCAACTGCTTTTGCTAATAATGTTTTTCCAGT
>PCYG01000023.1:5454-6259 GCA_002763025.1 Candidatus Woesearchaeota archaeon CG10_big_fil_rev_8_21_14_0_10_32_24
ACTTTTGTGATTTCATCACTAAGACCACCAATATCTTCATAATTAATACCAAGACCTAGAGCTTCATCTTCTACAAGTTCAACTGCTTGCGGATTAAATTCAACAACAGTATCTTGATTGACAATACAAATTTCTTTACGCGGTTGTGTTTCTACAACAACAAATTTAATATCTCCAAACCCAAAACTTGCGAATCTGGATTCCATCATTTCAAAAATATCAGATCCTTCTTGACCTTGGGGGTGTCTTTTACGTGCAGATCCTAAAGAAACTAAATCTCCTTTAACAACAGCTTTTCCTAACAAGCCTTGTTTGAATAATTGCGGTGATGCTTTTACGAGAACTCCTTTTGTTGCAGGTGCAATAGATATTTTCTTTGCAATTTTAACTTCTGCCTTTTTAACATCAACCATTTCTCCAATTGATGTACGTGCATTTCTACGAATGTTTCCATCCATACGAATAATGTTTAAACCAAAATCACCAGGATAACCACGGTCTACAATTGCAGCTGTGGTACGTTCTCCTTTAATGTGAAGAATGTCACCGGGATTTACACCTATCTGTCGCATAAATCCAGAATCAATCTTTACAATACCTTTATTGACATCATCCTGTACAGCTTCCATGACTTTAAGCTTAATTGGACCGTTTTCCATATGAATTTTTAGAAGGAATAAGATATATAAATGTTATGAATAAAAAGGCACAGTAGAAAATCTCTTTATCTTTTGTATTGGCGCCCTGTCGGAGACGAGGCATATGAGATGAACAGAGTGAATCTCATGGAATATGCCGTGCCCCA
>PCYG01000023.1:6271-6680 GCA_002763025.1 Candidatus Woesearchaeota archaeon CG10_big_fil_rev_8_21_14_0_10_32_24
TTGGGATATCTTTCCCCATAATTTGTTTTTGCAATTTAGGAAGTGGTAAAGGAGAAGGTAAACTTACTTCTTCACTGATTTTAATTGCTTGGATGTTCCCTTTATGTAATGCTGCATTTACAACTTCTTCTGTAACTGCAATAGGGACTTTTTTGTGTTCATCCCATCCTTTTTTAATTTCTTTTACTTCTGCCTCGTTTCCAACATAGATTACTTGACCTTCAACATCAATTTTACCTAAATCTGGTTCGTAACTACAATTAAATGTGAATGTAAATTTAAGCCCTTTTTTACCAGAAACTTCAAAATCTAAATCTTCTACATCTTTAATAGATACGTTATTGTTAATCTTAATCTGACCGCCTCTTGCTGTTAAGCTTCGTTCTGCAGATACTTTATGTAAATTTAC
>PCYG01000023.1:6726-11127 GCA_002763025.1 Candidatus Woesearchaeota archaeon CG10_big_fil_rev_8_21_14_0_10_32_24
TGCCCGCAGTGCAATCCCACCAGCAGAAAAGTGAGTCGGTGATTTCTCTGCTTCATTTTGCTAAAGTATTACGGTTTTTGAAGGAAAAAAGATTTAATTAGATTCACAAAAAAATAAAACTGAAAATACACTACTTTGTAGGAATAATTGATAAAAGAACCTTATTTTAGAATCTTATGATCAACCTAAAAAAAAGAATTACACTTCGTTATCACCACATTGAAGCTTTTTTTATAGTAGCTTATTTATCAAACCAAGAAATTCTAGAAATATCAGAACCTATATCTTTAGAAATGTATGGACCAAACATGTGGGGTACTTTTAATTATTTACGTTGGATCAAAGATTTACCAACAGATACAACCATTAATTTTGGTTTAGACACCATTGATGAAATTTGTAATCAATGTATTATAAATAAAAAATGTGGCCCAGAAACCTGGAGTGATTCTGCAAATATTGATTATGATTTTGGTCCTAGAATAGGACTTCACCCAGATAGAGATTATAAACTCAAAGACGTTTTATCCTTAGTCTCTCAACATCATCACAAAAATGGTATTAAAGGAATGCGTAGTCTTAAAGATGAATATAAATTTTAAAAAAATGATTATTTTTTAGCAACTGGCTTCTTCGCAATTGTTTTTTTCTTCTTAGCCACAGGTTTCTTTTTAGCCACGACTTTTTTATCAGCTGTTTTTTTAGCAACTGCTTTCTTTTCTACTGGCTTCTTTACGATTGGTTTTTCTACATCTACTTTACCATCTTTGATGTTCATTAAGGTTTGACATTTTGGATAATTATTACATCCCAAAAATTCACCATAATAAGATTTTCTTAGAACCATTTTTCCTACGTTACATGTTGGACAAATCATGTCTTGTTCGGGATATTTTTTTTCTACAGGTTCATCTTTTTTCTCATCAGTTGGTTGTAGAACCACATCTTGTTTTTTTCTTCCAGTTCCAAGGGTTACAATTGGCCAACCGGATGCTTCATCCATTTTTCCTGTGAATTTTGCAAATCCTGTATTTGGAATATTCATAATAGTTTTACAATCAGGATATTTATCACATCCTACAAATCGTCCAAACTTACCACGCCGAATCATAAGACGTCCTTCTTTACACCGTGGACAAGTACCCATAAAATTTTGATCATCCTGCGTTTCTCTTAATGAAGATAAAATTTCTACTCCTATTTCTTTTTCTTTCTTCTTGAAATCTGTAAGTAATATTGTAAGTGTTTTTTTAGCTTTTTCTAAAACGATTTCTTGTTTTTGTTTTCCTTCACGGATTTTTTCCATATCTTCTTCAAAATCCGCAGTTAATTTTTCATCAACAATGGTGGGTGCAAATTTCTCTAAAACACCAATTGTTTCCATTCCTAACTTTGTAACAGTTATTTGGACACCTTCAACATATCCACGTATGAATAATCTATCAAGGATATCTGCACGTGTTGCTTTTGTTCCAAGATTTCGTTTTTCTAATTCTTTAATAATTGAAGATTGATTGTATCGGTTAGGAGGTTGTGTATCTTTTTTGACTTTTTTAATGGATTTAATGTCAACAGAATCATGTTCCTTCATATCTGGCAATGCGATTTCTTCTAATTTCACATATGGTTTATAGTAAACATGCCAATTTTCTTCAATGGTTCTGGTTCCTTTTGTGATAAAGATTTCTTTATTAACATCTAAAGTTACTTCCATAGTTTCACGCACTGCAGGTTTTGCAAATGTTGCCATAAATCTTTTTACAATCAAATCATAAATTTTGAATTCACGTGGTTTTAATTCTCTAGGAACTAAACCAGTTGGGTAAATCGCAGGATGTGCTGGATCTGTTTTCTTTCCGTTATTTGGATTTAATTCTCCTTTTAATAATTCATGACACAAACCTTTGTATTGTGGTTGTTTAGATAAATCTGTAAGAATTAATTTGAATCCTAATTTTGGATCCAATATTTGAGAAGATGTTCTTGGATAAGATGTTACTCCACCAAGATATAAGGATTGTGCAAGTTCAAGTGTTTCTTTTGGTGTAATTTTAAATAGATTATATGCTTCCGATTGTAATGTTGTTAAATTGAATGGATTAGGTGCTGCTTGATTTCGTGTTGTTCGTTTGACTTCCTTAACCTTTGCATCTTTTTGCCCTTTCACTGCTGTAAGGATTTTGTCAACTTTTATTTCATCAAATATTTTACCCTCTTTATGTTGTCCTTCAACGTCATGACTTTCAAAACTTCCCAATAAGGGAATTTCCCAATAAGGTTCAGAAATGAAGGATTGAATTTCACGTTCCCGATCAACAAGCATTTTTAATGCAGGTCCTTGCACACGTCCTGCAGACATTACTTTGAATGAACCAGCTGCTTTCACAGAAGAAGTTAATGCTCTTGAAAGGTTTATACCATAGAACCAATCTAAAATATGACGTGTTTCACCTGCTAATGCTTGACCCCAATCTAAGGTTTTCATTTTTTCTTCATAGGATTTTACAAGATCTCCTTTTGTAAGAGTGGAGAATTTCATACGATTAGCATCCTTTTTTTTACAGGCAAATCTGATTACATTTAATCCAATTACTTCTCCTTCAACATCAAAATCTGTTGCAATTGTAAATTCATCAGCTTCTTTTGCAAGCATTGCAATCGTATCTAAATAAATTTTAACATATGCTAAACCTTTAGTACTTTTGTAGGATGCTTCCCATTCTACATCAAATACAGGATAACTCCACCCATTTTTATTTTTTTCAACAAGCCCATAAAGATGCCCTACTGCTGATGTAACAATGATTGGTTTTCCTTTATGTGTAAGCTCAAAATAAGAAGATTGTTTATTTTTTTTTACTTTCGGAGCACTATCTGCAAGTGCTGCTGCTACCTTAGCGGCGGAGGATGGTTTTTCTGTGATGATTAATTCCATATTTAGATATATCAGCTTTGCCAATGGAGGCACATGAGGAACATAGTAAACTCATAATCGTGCCGTGCAAACAAATATATAGTAGGAATTTAGGAGAGTTTTTAAAAAACTATTGTTTTTTGAAGATAAAATGGCAATTATAGTAGGATCTGAGTATTGGAAGAAAAAGGACTCATTAGTTGAACGAGTGTTAACTGGAACGATTGATGTAGTTCCAATTGAAAGTAAAGATTATGCGTGTTATTTCTGTGAAAAAAAAATTGAAAGAAGAACATATTTATTAGTTGATGAAAATGAAAAAAGTATCACAAGAATTCCTATAGATGAAGGTTGTTACGAAAGTATTTTACTACAAAGAAATTAGAAAATATAATTTTTCTATCACAATATATTTAAGGGATTCTTGTACCCATTTTAATTATGATAAATGTTGGTAATACCCCATTAATTGAAGTAGACGGAATTTATGCAAAATTAGAATGTGTTAATCCTACTGGAAGTATTAAAGATAGAATGGTTCAATATGTTCTAGATAAAAGTGAAAAGCAAGGGATTCTAACACATGGTATGACAATTATTGAAGCTACTAGTGGCAATACAGGAATAGCGTTAAGTTATTTTGGAAGAGAAAAAGGGTATCCTGTCACAATTATCATGCCTTCGGATATGTCTGAAGAAAGAAAAGAAATGATTACTTCTCTTGGTGCTGAACTCATTTTAGTATCCCCTGGAAACTTCAGAAAGGCTGGAAAATTAAGAGATAAGATGGCTTCACAAGACCCTAAATATTTTAACACACGTCAATTTTCAAATCCATTAAATGTTCAATGCCATTATGAAACAACTGGTCAAGAAATCATAAAACAAATGAATGGAAAAAGTATTGATGCTTTCGTCGCTGGCGTAGGGACAGGAGGTTCATTAATTGAGATTGCAAAAGCGTTGAAAGAAGTGAATCCAAATTTGATAATTGTTGCAGTTGAACCTTATGAATCTTCTGTTATGAGTGGCGGTAAATCTGGGAGCCATACAATTCAAGGTATTGGAGATGGGTTTATCCCACAAATTGTAGGAGATGGGAATGGTGGTTTGCATGAATTAATTGATGACATTATAAGAGTTAAAAGTGATTTTGCAAAAGAGGCAACAAAATATCTTTCTCATAGAAAAGGATTTTGTGTAGGTGTTTCTTCAGGAGCTAATTATCTTGCATCAAGGAAGCTCCATCACGATGTTGGAAATATTGTAACTATTTTTCCAGACGGTTTTGGAAAATATAAATCGTTTGGATTGACGCATTGTGAAAGAGGCAGATGTCCTTATGAAAAAGATAGAAAAGATGTTTTAGTTCAATTAAATATTTCTACTTGATTGTTTGCGAATGGGTTCATACCCCGCTGCTTGCAGCGACTAATTGAGAGCAAACACCAAAAACCCAATATTAACCTAAACATACCCCACAGCTT
>PCYG01000023.1:11159-12703 GCA_002763025.1 Candidatus Woesearchaeota archaeon CG10_big_fil_rev_8_21_14_0_10_32_24
ATTCGGTAATTAAGGAATTTCAGTATATACTGAACGAAAAGTATTTTTGTGAACTTTTCGTTGGTATATACAAACGCTAAATGAATTAAGTTCCAAATTTCATTTAGCATTGAGTATATATCACTTCATCTTTTGATAAATATCTATACTTGTTACAAATAATGCGATAATAATCGGACCTATAAAAAAACCAAAAATGCCAAATATTTTTAATCCACCTAATACTCCTAAAAAAATAACAAACGAGGATAAACTAATCTTATTTCCAATCAACTTCGGTTTGAGGACTGTTTCTATAGATCCAAAGACTATAATTGAATAGATCAAAAGGATAGAAGCTTTAATAATACTTCCTTCAAGGAATAATATCACCACGGTTGGTGCCCAAATTATGGCAGGACCCAATGCAGGAATAAAAGCAAGGATAAAAACGATTAAACCAAAAAACAAAGCAAGCGGAATCCCAAGTACACCAAAAATAAATGATCCTGCAACTCCTTGTAAAAGTGCTGCACTAATATTTCCACTCACAACTGCATTAATCGTTTCTTTAAGTCTTTTATAAATTTTTGATTTTGTTTGATGTTGGATTGGAAGGACATTTACAATACGGTTTTTAATTTCTTCACCATGATCTAAAAAGTAGAATATTGAAAAAACCATGATTACAATGGAAATGGTAAAACTAATAATCCCTCCAATAAAATCTTGAATTCCCTGAAATAAATAGGCAATCACATTTTCAATTAAATTTTTTCCTTTTTCTTTAAATGCAGGAGCTTCTGTGAATATAACTGCTTGCTCAAAAACTGTGCAATATAGTGAATCTTGATTAATACAAGCTTTATTTACACCAAAAGTTAAATAGCGATCATAATCTTCATAAAGAGTTTGCGTTTGATTTGCAAGAGGAACGATAAACAAAAAAAAGAAACCCACTAATAATAAAAGTGTTCCTAAACTTAAAATAAGTTGAGATGCGAGACGCGACTTTAATTTCTTAAGAATTTTTTGATATAAAGGATGCAATAAATATGAGATTAAAGCTCCTGCAAATAGGGCGGTGACATAACTTTTAAACATATACAAAATAATTGCTAATAAAGCTACAATAAATAAAACAAAAACCCACTTTTTTTCTTTGGTATTAAAAACCATAAGACTTAGAAAATCTTTAAGGTATTAAAAGGTATCTTTTCAATGAACTTATCAAAAAAAAGAAAAAAATTACTTCTTAACAACAAAGTAATACACAATTGCAGTTATGATGTTAAAAAAGAATGCCGCAACAATCCATAAGATTTTATGCATATTATCCATCTTTTTCTGATATTTAATTATATCAGCTACTACCCAAAGAAACGAAATTATTCCCAAAACCCATATTAACATACTGAATGCCATTATTATCACCTTTTCTTTAGAATTTTTTAGTTCTTATAAAATTTTGTAATACTTTAGTAAAATGAAGCAGAGATAGCACCGACTCACTTTTCTGCTGGTGGGATTGCACTGCGGGCACCCCGTAAGGGGCTTCCCCCACC
>PCYG01000011.1 GCA_002763025.1 Candidatus Woesearchaeota archaeon CG10_big_fil_rev_8_21_14_0_10_32_24
ATGAAATTATCACTTAAATAATATAATGAAAAAAACTAATAAAAAATCAGATGTTAAAGCTAAATTAGCATATAAAAAATATCTTGAAGATATTGGTTTTTGCAATGTTCGTATAACAGCTAGCCCCGCAGACATTACTGCAGAAAAAGATGAGAAAAAATATTACTTTGAGATAAAAATGACAAAACAGGCAAATAGCTACTTTGGGGCTGCTACTATGACAGAGTGGAAGGAAGCTATAAGAAATCCAAATACTTTTAAATTTGTTATTGCAAAAACCGATGAAAATGAAGAGAATTTTGAGTTTATTGAATTTACTCCAGATGAGTTTTTAAAATACTCAACAATTCCTCCATTCAAGGTATATTTCAATATTAATTTAAATGATAACAACAAGGTTTCTAAAAGAAATAAAGCATTACAGGCTACGAAAGAAATTTTGGAGGAATTTATTAGTTTTTTTGAAACATCTAAGGATAAGTGATAACATCATCTAACAGTTGATATCTGCAAGGGCTAAAGCCACATTTTGCCACACTAAATTGATTTTTAAAGGAAGTGGCAAAACGTCAGATATCAGCAAACGTTAATATTGTTCGCTTTTAATGGAAACTCACTATAAAACAAATCAATCTGAATTTAACATTCTCATAAATAAATTACGTGAAGAAGTTGAGGAAGTGCGTGCAGAATTTGATAATAAGGATAATCTCAAAGAAGAATAAGTCGATGTGATGAAATTTATTGTAAATATCTGTTTATTAAAAAATATTACAGCAGAAGAATTCTTTCAATCATTTATGGATAAGAGCGATAAAAATATCCAAAGATTTCTTGAAGGTGATTGGTCCAAGAAATGGGAAGAAAAAGATAAAATCAATGAACAGAAATTTGGGTAGGGGGAACTAATCATAATCTATTAATATTAAGAATTCATAATAGGGATTCTTACCAAAACCTTTATAAACCTTCAACTTAAATACGCTTCTACAAAGAAAAACGAATAGGAGGCGGCATTCTTGTTCTTTAATGTATTGAGAGTGCCGGACATAAATAAAAAATGAGTAATATAGTAGTAGAAAACAGGGATATTGTAATTCCTGGAGATCTTCTTGCAGAAGGAATGGATTATATTCCAGGTGACTTCACATTTAGAGAAGATGAAAAGATTTTTTCAAAAGTTTTAGGTATGGTTTCTATATCAGGAAGAGTACTTAAAGTGACAGCATTATCAGGTCCATATGCACCAAAAGTTGGCGATAAAATAATTGCTAAAGTAACTGACGTTCTTATGAGTGGGTGGAGAGTTGATACAAACACGGCATATTCTGCTGTGTTAAATGTACGAGATGCTACTGCACGATTCGTACGAAAAGGTGAAGATTTAACAAACCTTTTAGAAATTGGTGATTTTATTGTTTGTAAAATTTCTAATGTGACTTCGCAGAACTTAATTGATATTACCATGAAAGAACCTGGCTTAAAGAAAGTTGAAGGTGGAAGAATCATGAAAATCAATTGTAATAAAGTTCCTCGTGTTATTGGGAAACAAGCAAGTATGATTCAATTAATTAAAGAGGCTACTGGTGTTGAAATTACAGTTGGACAGAATGGTTTAGTATGGTTAAGAGGAACTCCAGAAGGAGAACTTAAAGCACAACAAACAGTTCTTATGATTGAACAAAGAGCACACAAAAGTGGTTTAACGGATAAAATTTCAAAGTTCTTAGGTGTACCCAAAAGGGTAATTGCACCAGCACCAGCTTCCGTTGAAGAAGAAGCTTCTGCTGAAGAAGGGAGTGAACAATAATGGCATACACAAAACGATTAGATGGACGTAAAGTTAATGAGCTTAGAGAAATGTCAGCTAAAGTTGGTGTTGTACCAAATGCTGATGGTTCCGCAGAATTCCGTACAGGAAAAACATGGGCAATCGCGGCAGTTTATGGACCACGAGAAGTTCTTCCACGATTCATGGCAAATCCTAAAAAAGGATTTGTAAGATGCCAATATACAATGATGCCTTTTTCCGGAACAGGAGAAAGAATTAGACCAGGAAGATCACGAAGAGCACAAGAAATTGGAATGGTAATGGATAAAGCATTAGAACCAGTTGTGGATTTAACTGCATTTCCAAATTCAGTAGTTGACATTTTTGTGGAATTACCACAAACTGATGCAGGGACACGATGTGCAGCAATCACTGCGGCATCAATGGCTCTTGCAGATGCAGGAATTCCAATGCGTGATATGGTTTGTTCAGTATCAGTTGGAACAGTTGATGGTACAGTCGTTGCAGATTTAACTTACGATGAAGAAGCATACGATGCTCCGGTATCCGACATACCTGTTGCAATGACAGCACGTACAAAAGAAATTACCTTATTACAAATGGATGGTCATGTTAAGAAAGAAGAGTTAAATAAAGCTCTTGAACTGGCAAAAGAAGTAATGGGTAAAGTCTATGAAGTGCAGAAAAAAGCACTTAAGGCAAAGTTTATGGAGGTATCACAATGAATACCGCAATGATTACATTTAATAAAAATACAGTACTTGCATTAGCAAAAGACGGTAAACGATTTGATGGACGTAAATTCAATGAATTCAGAGGACCAATTGAAATTCAATCAAGTATTTCAAAATCCGCTGAAGGTTCAGTGAAAGTTCGGATTGGAGAAACTGTTGTAATTGCAGGAGTAAAATTAAGTTTAGAAAAACCATACCCTGATACACCCGATCAAGGTGGCTTAATGATTAATGCAGAATTGACACCATTGTCTTCTTCACGTTATGAATCAGGTCCTCCTGGTATGCATGCAATTGAACTTGCACGTGTTACAGATCGTGGAATTCGTGAATCTCATGTGATTGATACAAAGAAACTTTGTATGGCAAAAAACGAGAAAGCATGGTTTGTAATGGTAGATATCGTTTCAGTTAATGACGCAGGAAATTTATTTGATGCATCCGGATTAGCAGTAATGTCAGCATTACGGAATACAAAATTCCCCGCACTTAATGAAGACGGAAATGTAGATTACAAAAAACACACTGATGAATCATTACCAATTGCGAAGGATACATTATCAATTACTGTATTCCGTGTTGGTGGAAATTTACTGGTTGATCCAACTGTTGAAGAAGAAGATGCAAGCGATGCACGTTTGACTATTTCTTCAGATGCTACAGGCGTTATTGCAGCAATGCAGAAAGGCGGTGAAGGTACATTTACAATTGATGAAGTCATGAAGGCAGTTGACTTAGGTCTAGAGACGGCAAACTTCCTTCGGGGGAAACTACAATGAGCGGAGACGTAAAATACACCAAGTATGAAAAAGCACGTATGATTGGATCTAGAGCATTACAACTTAGTATGGGTGCACCTTTTTTAGTAAAGTTAAATCAAGAAGAGCTTACAAAAATTAACTTTGACCCTATTGAGATTGCAATCTTAGAATTTGATGAAGGTGTTCTTCCAATTACCATAAAGCGGCCTAAAAAAGCTGCTTAATTTTTTTTATTTCTTTAATTTATTTATTATTATTTATTTTAAACATAATTCTTTTAAAGGATTGTTATAATTCAATCATAAAATGACACTTGATAATTTACCTGTATTTCATGAAGGAAGAACAATTAAATTTATGCTATTTGAAGGATCAGAAGGTGAAGGTTACGTTCGTATTCAAAGAGATACTGATATAGGATATCATAAGGAGATTGTTACTCGCTTTAATAGAGAAGCAAAATATTATTATGTAGACCCTGCTCCCAAACTAAAAGGAGGAGGACATTATTCTTGTTTTAGAAATGGAAGGCCAAAACCTCTTTTATCCTTTGATGGAGAAAGTACTGATTTTGGGAAATTTGATAAAGATTTATTATTAAAAACTTTAGAAACATATTTTTCGCAGGATGGATATGATTTTGATATCTTTAATCCTGATGGTCCTCATAGATAATAAAATGAACAATACAATTACCAAAGAGAAACTGGATGCGTATTTCAAGATTTCTAAAGAGGCTTTAGACATGGTGAGAGATAAGTTTGATCCTGAACGATTGGAACGGGCAGAAGATTTCTTTGATATGGCGTCAAGATATCATGAGGATGCGAAGTATTTTCTAAATGATAAACAAGATATGGTCTTAGCTTTTGCAGCATTAAATTACGCCCATGGCTGGTTAGATGCAGGCGCTAGAATCGGTTTATTCCAGGTAAATGATAGTAGATTGTTTACAGTTGATGAAGATTAAATAAGGGATGTTGTCACTTTGGAGAGATTACGGGTGCGAAAGATTTATAAAGAAACAAGCTTATTCTAACATATTCATTAGAGGATAGAGGTTCTTGAGATGTTTGATGCAAGGAGGCACAAATTAAAATGATCGTTCAAAAAGATTTCCTAAACAAACTAAAAGACTTTGGATTAAATTCCTATGAAAGTAAATTGTGGATTGCTCTATTAAGTAGAGGTGTCTCTACAGCAGGAGAATTATCAGATATTTCTAATGTGCCACGTTCACGAGCATACGATGTTTTAGAATCTTTAGAGAAAAAAGGTTTTATTATTGTAAAAGTTGGGAAACCTATCAAATATTTAGCAGTTCCTCCAGCAGAAGTTGTAGAACGAGTTCAGAAAAAAGTTCTTGAAGAAGCAGAAATACATACTAAAGTATTATCAGAATTAAAAAGTTCAGATATTTTATCAGAATTAAACACATTACATACAGAAGGTATCAAATTAGTTGATCCAACTGATAGGTCAGGTGCATTCCGTGGACAAGATAAAACACATGAACATATTGTGACTATGGTTAAAAATGCAAAAGAGAGTGTTACATTAATGCTCTCAAAACAAGGTGCAGAACGGAAATACAATTTACTTGCAAGTCATTTACGGAAAGCAGTAAAGCGTGGCGTTGACGTTAAAGTTGCAGTACCTCCTGGAACTTCTAAGGATATTATAGAAGGTTTTTCAACTGTTGGAAAAGTTCAGGTTCATAAAAACAAAGATGCACGATTCTGTCTTGTTGATAATAAAGAAATGTTATTATTCCTTACCGACGACAATAAAGTTCATAAGAGCTATGATTGTGCAGTATGGGTAGAAGCTGCTCTTTTCGTGAATTACTTTGCTGGTTTATTTGAAACTGAGTGGAAGAAGTAATTTTCTTCTTATTTTTTATTTTGATTGTTTGCGAATGGGCTCATACCCCGCTGCTTGCAGCGACTAATTAAGAGCAAACACCAAAAACCCAATATTAATCTAAACATACCCCACAGCTTGCTGTGGTTGGGTTTTTGATTCTTTGAGTAATCTTTATTAACTCTATTCTTTTCTTTTCTATTATGTCATATAAACAAGTAATTCTTGCACGTGCAGATCTTAAGCTTCCGAAAGGTAAGTTAGCAGCACAAGTAGCGCATGCATCCGTGGTTGCTGTGCTACGATCAGACTCCAAGATAGTCAAGGCATGGGAATCTTCTGGGATGCCTAAAATCGTGCTTAAAGTGGCTGATGAGAAGGAATTAATTAAATATTTTCAGATGGCTAAAGACGAAGGTTTGAACGTTTCTTTGATTACAGATGCAGGAAGAACAGTCATTGCACCAGGAACAAGGACTTGTGTTGGCATTGGTCCAAATGAAGAAGAAGATATAGATACTTTGGTTTCTGATTTGAAGTTACTTTAAACAACCCGAAAGCTATCAAAAAACAAAGTTTTTTGGGAGCTCCGGAAAAAAGCAATTTTTCCGTAATACTTTAGCAAAATGAAGCAGAGATAGCACCGACTCACTTTTCTGCTGGAGGGGTTGCACTGCGGGCACCCCGTAAGGGGCTTCCCCCACCCGCAAAGAAATGTTAGAGTCGATAAACGTTCATAAATTGGTGCTTTCTCTGCTTCAG